>JBARAE010001023.1:0-4958 GCA_049791715.1 Micromonospora sp. | reverse complement strand
CTCCGGGGCCGTGCCGGCGGCTCGATGGCGGCCGGGACCTCCTCCACGCCCGGCAGGACCCGGCCGCGGGCGACCAGGTCGGTGGCGAACTCGGCCAGCTCGGCCAGGTGCCGCAGCCCCGCCCCGGGCACGGCTGCACCGAGGTCGAGGTCGCGCAGCAGGGCGAACGCGGCGTCCGGGGCGTACGCGAGGGCGGGCGCCCGCCAGCCGGCGAGGGTGACCGGACCGCGCAGCGGTTCCGCGACGGCGGTCCGGACCAGCTCCGGTGAGTCGAGCGGCGAGCCGCCCCGGGTGGGAAGGGTGAGCAGGACGGCGGTGGGATCGGCCGGCAGATCGCCGAGCACGGCGGCCAGCGTGGCGTGGTCCGCGGCGAACGGGTGCGGCCGTTCCCGCGGGGCGCGGCCGGGCCGGCGCGGCGCCCTCGCCAACAGTGCGGTGTCCTCGGCCCAGACGGCGAGCCCGACGCCGGACAGCCACACCCCGTGGATGACCAGCACGCACTCCCCCTCGTCGACGCCCGGACCAGAATAGGCGGCCCGGCCGGGCTACTGTCTGCGCCATGTTCGATCTGATCGTGATCGGCGGCCTTGGCGTCGACATCCGCGCCCAGGTGCCCGCGCTCCCGTTGCCGGCCGCCGACTCGCTGGCCGTGCCCCCGATCGAGTTGCGGATCGGCAACACCGGCTCCGGGGTGGCACTTGCGGCGCACGCCCTCGGCCTTCGGGTGGCGCTGGTCGACGTCCTGGGCGCCGACCCGGCCGGCGACGTGGTCCGCGCAGCGCTGGCCCGCACCTCGGTACGGACCGTGCTGGTCGATGCCCCGGCCGGCACCCGCCGATCCGTCAACATGGTCGACCCGGCCGGCCGCCGGATGTCCCTCTACGACCCTCGTCCCTGGGCCGGACCGCCGCCGTTCGCCGACGCCGACCTGACCGCGCTGGTCGCCGACGCGGCGCACGTCCACGTCTCGATCATGGACTGGGCCCGGGACGTGCTGCCCGCCCTGCGCGCGGGCCTCCGCGGTGCGGCGACGCTCTCCACGGACCTGCACGACTGGGACGGTGAGAACGACTACCACTGTCCCTTCGCGGACGCCGCCGACCTGGTCTTCGTCAGCGGCGTCCGGCTCGGCGACCGGGCCGGAAAGCTGGCCGCGGGGCTGGCGCCCCGGACCGTGGTGGTGACCGGGGGGGGCGCCGGCGCGACGCTGCACACCCCGGAGACGCCGTCGGCACGGGTACCCGCGACGACGCCGCCCGGCCCGGTGATCGACACCAACGGCGCGGGGGACGCCTTCGCCGCCGGCCTGATCGCCGCACGGCTACGCGGCGCGACCCCGCTCGACGCCGCCCGGTACGCCGCCCGCGTGGCCGCCGCGGCCTGCACCCACGACGGAATGGAGTACCCGCCCGGCCTGCTGCCCCGGGACTAGCACCCCGGGCCGGACCTGGGCGCGGCCCCACCCGCGCCGCCCCTCGGCGTCGTGCGGGGTGGTGCCGCTATCCCCTGCGCGTCGGCGGCCCGCGCGGCAGGATGGGCGCATGGCATCAACGGTGCAGATCCCCCTGGTGGGTGGCACGGCGGACGGCGAGACGGTCACCGTCGAGCTGGACAGCAACGGCCGCCCGCCGCTGACCCACCACCACCTCGGTCCCGAGGGCCTGGCCGAGGCGGAGATCTACGAGCTGGAGTCGGACGACCACCGGGGTCGCCCCTGGATCTACACCTGGCGCGGCCCGGCGGTCTGACTCGGACAGCCGGATCAGGCGGCGCCCACCCGGGTCAGGCTCCGGGAGCGGATGCTCTCCAACACCCCACGGGTGACGTGGGAGGTGCCCCGGGCCTGCTCGCACACCTCGGCCACCCGCTGTGCGGTGGCCTCCGCCCGGGCCTCCCGCTCGTCCCACAGCCGGTCCACCTCCGCCAGCAGCGGGCCCTCCACCTCCCGCTCCACGCCGCGCAGCGCCGGCACCCCGAGCCGCTGGGCCAGGTCGAACACCTTTCCGGCGTACGGCAGGGGCAGGAACGGCGTACCGACCATGGCGGCGAAGATCAGGAAGTGCAGCCGCATGCCGACCGCGAGGTCGAAGTGCCGCATCAACCCGAGGATCTGCCGGGGGCTGTAGTCCCCGTGCAGGATGCGGCCCCGCTCCGAGCTCGTCATGTGCGACATCACGCCGTGCGAGTGCCGGATGTCGTCCCGCTCCATCGGCACGAACAGCACGTACGCGTCGATCCGGTGCACCAGGAAGTCGCCGATCTGGGCGAGCAGTCGGTGATACCCGTCGACGTCGAGGCGCTCGGCGGCCCGGCCCGGCTCGCGGACGCTCAACCCCACCAGCCGTTTGCCCGCCGGCACGCCCTCCTCACGAAGCCAGCTCTCCGGAAAGTCCTCCGGCTCCAAAAGGAACGCCGGATCGGCGGTGACGGTGACGGGGTTGAGCAGGCCGGACTCCTCCAGCACCATCCGGGACTCCTGGTCCCGCACGGTCACCTCGGTGGCGCTGGCCAGGGTCTCCCGGACCATGCCGGTGTCCACCCCGTCGCTGAGCGGTCCCACCCCCACGGCGTACGTGAGCAGCGGCAGGCCCCGCTCCTGGGCGACCCGGACCACCCGCAGATAGCGCCGGGCCTCCCGGTCGTAGAGGATCCCGCCGCCACCGAGGATGAGCAGGTCCAGCTCGGCCAGGATCAGCGACGAGTCGGCTCGGCTCACGCCCTCCCAGGGCACCGCCTCCACGTCCGGATGGGCCAGCGCGGTGTGCGCCGGGTTGCGGGAGAAGACGATGATCCGCGCGCTCGGCTCCTGCTGCCGCAGATCGGCCAGCAGGCCGGTGAGAATCGCCTCGTCGCCGAGGTTGCGACCACCGTACGAGCCGAGCACACCGATCGTCAGTGTCGCGCCGTTCCTCATCCACCGCTCCTCCCCCGGTTCGTCCAGGGCGGGTTCCCGCTGCGTCCGGTGGCATACCTGGTGTCCATCCGGACACGAACCGGACAGCCGGCCCAGGCAGTGCGCGCGGCGGATAATCGGCTTGTCCCGTCGGCACGCCCCGGCGCAGGGTGGGGCGCATGACGAGCGCGACGAAGACCCGGATCGGCTGGTCCGACCTACCGCCCCACGTTCAGGCTGCGGTCGAGGAGATCCTCGGCGACCGGGTCGTCGAGGCCGTCTCCCAGTCCGGAGGCTACTCACCCGGCACCGCCGACCGGGTACGGACCGCCGCCGGCCGGCGGGCCTTCGTCAAGGCGGTCAGCCCGGCGCAGAACGACCGCAGCCCCGGTCTGCACCGGGCGGAGGCGCGGATCGCCGCCGCGCTCCCCCGGTACGCGCCCGCGCCCCGACTGCTCGGCCGCCACGACGACGGCGACTGGGTGGCCCTGGTCTTCACCGACGTCGAGGGCCGGCACCCGGCCACGCCCTGGGTCGCCACCGAACTGGACGCCGTGCTGGCCGCCCTGGCGGCGATGGCGACCGCGTTGACCCCGACGCCCGTCACGACCGTCCCCACCGCGGCCGAGCAGCTGGCCGACGACTTCGCCGGCTGGCGGCGGATCGCCGAGGACCGACCGGCCGACCTGGACCCGTGGGCCCGGGCCCACCTGGGCGAGCTCGTGGCCGCGGCGGAGCGGGGGTTCGCCGCGCTGGCCGGCGACACCCTCTGCCACCTGGACGTGCGCGCCGACAACCTGCTGATCGGTCCGGGCGGGGTGGTCACCGTGGTCGACTGGCCGTGGGCCTGCCGCGGTCCGGCTTGGCTGGACACGGTGCTGCTCCTGGTGAACGTGCGGCTGCACGGTGGCCACGACACCGAGGCGCTGCTGCGCCGGTTGCCGGTCACGGCCGATGTGGACGTTGCCGCGGTGACCGGCGTGCTGGCCGGCTTCGCCGGCTTCTTCCTCGACTCGGCCCGGCAGCCACCGCCGGTCGGCATTCCCACCGTGCGGGCGTTCCAGCGCGCGCAGGGGGAGGCACTGCTCCCGTGGGTGGCCCAGCGCCTTGGCTGACCCCGACCCCTCAGCTTCCTCGGCGGCGGCCCGGGCGGCGGGGACGAGCGGGCAGACCTGCCGGTCAGAGCGGGGAGCGGACCTCGTGGGTGAGGAAGGGCAGGACGGCCTCGGGGACCGCCGGTGAGGTGACGATGTCGTAGTGGGTCAGGCCGGGCAGGACGGCCAGCCGGGCGGTCGGCCGGTCGTTGCCGTCCCAACCGGCGTCCCGGTGACCGCCGCCCAGCAGCCCGTAGAAGTCCGCCATGTGGTGGACCGGGATCGAGTCGGCATCGGCGTAGATCAGCATCGCCGGCACGGTCAGGGCGGCCACCTCCGCCGACCAGTCGTACTCGCGGCGGAGCAGGTCGCCCGTCTTCGCCCAGAGCTGCGGCCAGTCCTCGGGGTGCGGGGCGACGGTGGCGTAGAGCTCGTGCGGCGGGGTGCCGCGCATCTGCTCGGCGACCTGCTCGTCCTGCATCGCCATGGCCGCCAGCACCTCCGGGTACCAGCCGCGGCGGGCGCACGGTGTGGAGATCAGGACCAGCCGGCGGACCAGCCCCGGATGCTGGATCGCGGTACGCAGGGCCACCCCGCCGCCCAGCGAGTAGCCGAGGACGTCCGCTGCGGGGAGGCCGAGGTGCTGGAGCAGCCCGGCGATGTCGTCGGCCATCGACTCGAAGCGCAGCGGCCGGTCCACGTCGGCGGTACGCCCGTGGCCCTGCAGGTCGACCGCGACGACCTGCCGCCGGGCGGCGAGCGCCGGCAGGATCGGGGCGAACATCTCCACCGCGCCGTACCCGCCGTGCAACAGGACCAGGGGCTTGCCGGCGCCGTGGATCTCGTACCAGAGGCGTACCCCGTTGACATCGGCGTAGGTCATGTCCCTCCCGTCATTGACTCCTCCAACGAGGGTGGCCCGCGAGCGGGCGGACCGCGCGCCTTCGGGTGCGTTTGTTGGCGCCCGGGGG
>JBARAE010001022.1:0-17535 GCA_049791715.1 Micromonospora sp. | reverse complement strand
GCGCCAGGGAGCCCCCACCCCTGCGCCGGGCCGCCGTCGATGCCCGTCGGCTCAGCCGATCCCGCACCGTGAGGCCGACCAGACGGTCGTGTTCGGCAGACCGTCGCTGGTGTTCTCCCGGCGGGAGTCCACGTGCACATGGTTGCTGTGGCCGGGGTAGCCGGGACCGTAGATGCCGCTGAACCCGTGGTAGCGGGCCTCCCGGGCCACCTGGCAGACCGTGGAGCCGCTGGACACCACGTCGGCAGCGGTGCCGTAGAGGTGCTGGCTCTTCGACGCGCCGCCGACCTGCCGGTTGCAGGACGTGCTGCGGAAGCCGCTGTTGACGCGGAGCGGCTTGTCGCCGAGTTTGCGGCGCAGGGCCTCCAGCTTCCACATCGTGCGAGTCACGTTGGCCTTGGTCTGCGTGGCGGAGAGCGGTCCCCCGCTGAACCCGCCCTGCCCGCACCCGCCGTCCAGCTCGCCGTAGCTGAAGTGCGCGGTCGAGCAGTCGTTGTCCTGCAGCTGGTAGAGCTTGTTGAAGGTCTGTGGGCCGGCGACGCCGTCGGCGCGCAGGCCGTACGCCGCCTGGAAGCGCTTGACCGCGGCGGTGGTCTCCGGCCCGTAGACCCCGTCGACGTGGATGATGCTCCGGTAGCCGGCCCAGCCCGCCACCCGGATCTGCAACTGGCGAACGTCGCTGCCGGAACGCCCCTGGTAAAGGGTGCGCTGCCAGGTGTAGCAGCCGTCGGCGTGGGCCGCCGGCGCGGCAACCACCGTGGCGATCGCAGCCCCGGGCAGTGCCAGGGCGAACGCGACGGCCGCCCGTTTCAGGGTATTGAGGCGCACAGAATTCCTCCCAGAAGGAGAGCGATTGGGGTGGTCAGCAGGTCGTCGACCCGGACGTCCTGTCCTCTCCACCCTGGCAGCGCCCTGGGTGATTGGTGCGCAATAAAGAGAATCGTCCTCACAATCACTGGTTCCTGGGAAATTGCGGGAATCCCGAGACGTTCATTCGGGACCGAAGCGCCACAGGCGCTGCCGGACAGGGCCAGAGGTGACGGAAACGACCGATCGAGGCCACTGAGGGTGATGCCGACTCGTGACCCGCGACCGGTAACGTCTGCCCCGGGCTCCACGGGACGGGGAGGTGGGCGTGGCGCGCGGTGGCGTGTTCTGCGTCGAGGGGCAGTGGCACCGCGACCTCAACGAGCGGGGTTCCGTCCTGCCGACCCTCGAGCTGCTGGAGCGGCTCGGTCGGATCCGGTTCATCCACAAGGACGCGGCGACCCGCGACGAGCTCTTCTACTTCCTCGACCGCTGGCTGCTCAAGCAGTACGCCGACTACCGGGTCGGCTTCTTCGCGATGCACGGCGAGCCGAGCCGGCTCTGCCTCACCGACTGGGATTCGGTCGAGCTCGCCGACGTCGCCGAGCGAATGGCCGGGCGGTGCGAGGGGCGGCGACTCTACTTCGGCAGCTGTTCGGTGCTGCGCGCCTCCGACGCCGCGCTGCGGGACTTCCTCGACGTGACCGGCGCGGCGTTGATCTGCGGGTTCACCCGGGACGTCGACTGGGTCGAGTCGGCCGCCTTCGAGACCGTGCTGCTCGACGTGCTCGCCAACGGTCAGCGGCACAACGCCGCCGAGCTGCGGATGGGTTCGGCGCACTGGGCGCCGCTGGCGTCGTACCTCGGGTTCCGGGTGATCTACGCCAACGGCCGGGCCTGGCGGCCGACCGTCCCGCCCCGGGTGCCGGCGCAGCCCTCGCCGCGCGGCGTCGCCGGCCGCTCCCGCTGACCGCGCCCACGACTCCCGTACGGAACTCGGGCCGGCGCCGGCCGCCTCCCGGGCGGCCTGGTCGAACCGAGGAATGGCACGGACCATCGCGCGCAACACCCGGGTCGACCGCGACGCCCTGAACGAGTTCCTCCGCCCCCGGCACAAGGTCGTGCTGATGACCACCCGCTCCGACGGGCGGCCGCAGTCCTCCCCGGTCTCCTGCGGGGTGGACGGCGTGGGCCGGCTGGTGATCTCCACCTACCCCGAGCGGGCGAAGGTGGCCAACATCCGCCGGGACCCCCGGGTCTCGGCCTGTGTGCTCTCCGACGACTGGAACGGACCGTGGGTGCAGGTCGACGGCACCGCCGAGGTGCTCGACCTGCCCGAGGCGCTGGAGCCGCTGGTGGAGTACTTCCGCAGCATCTCCGGCGAGCATCCGAACTGGGACGAGTACCGGGAGGCGATGGTCAAGCAGGGCAAGTCGCTGATCCGGGTCACCATCGACAGCTGGGGGCCGATCGCCACCGGTGGCTTCCCGGCGCGGCTGGCCGACTGAGCCCGCTTGCCGGGCCGCGGGTCGCCCGTCTCAGTACGCGGCGGTGAACCGCGCGTTGCTGAACCGGGGGTTCTCGATCTCGTCCACGACCGCGACTGCCAGGTCCTCGTAGGTCAGCACCGAGCGGCCCTGCGCATCCGTCACCGGATGATCGGTGCCGGTGCGGTAGTGGCCGGTCCGCTCGCCCGGGTGGAACTCCAACGGCGGCGGGGAGACGTACGTCCAGGTCACCCCGTCGGCCGAGGACTGGTAGCAGGCCAGCGCGTCGGCCTGGCCGAGCGCCGCGTCCCGGTACTCGTGGGGGAAGTCCGGCTCGTCCAGGTACGGGGTGCCCTTCGCGGTCAGCAGCGTCGCCCCGCCGCCCACATGAATGATCCGCGGCGGGTCGGGCAGCTCCCGCAGCGTGCTGACCAGCGTCTGCGCGGCGTCCCGCCACAGCTCCCGCTCGCCGCCGCCGATCGCCACCACGAACACGTCGGCGTCCTCGGCCAGCTCCCGTACGCTGTGCGCCGACGTCGCGTCGCCGGTGACGGTACGCACCCCGGCCGGCAGGTAGCTGGTCGCCTCGGGGCGGCGTACCGCCGCGGTGACCCGGTGACCCCGCTGGACCGCCTCGGCGGTGATCCGCGACCCCGCGGTGCCGCCGGCGCCGAACACGACGATGTTGCTCATGGTCTGACCACCTCCCGCCGGACGTGCCTCGCACCCCAGGCTAGGGAGCGGGCCACGGCGACGGTGGCGTAACGCCGATCCTGGCGGACGGTCCGATCGGGTCGAGGGTCGCCACCGTCCGGGGCGGCGGTCCGGCCGGATCAGTCGATCAGCGCGGAGTAGACGAGCTGGCGCAGCTGCGAGCGCAGCGGGTAGGTGCTCGACGGCATGAGCTGGGTGAACAGCAGCGCCGTGACCTCCTCCGCCGGGTCCACCCAGAACGCGGTGCTGGCCAGGCCACCCCAGTAGAACTCGCCCACGCTGCTCGGCACCCGGGCCGGGACCGGGTCCAGCACCACGGCGAAGCCGAGGCCGAAGCCGATGCCGTCGAGCACGGTCTCGGCGAAGCCCTCCGGGTTGAAGGAGGCCAGGTCGCGGTCGCCGGGCAGGTGGTTGCGGGTCATGAAGCGCAGCGTCCGTGGGCCCAGCAGCCGTACCCCGTCCAACTCGCCGCCGCGGAGCAGGAACTGGGTGAACCGGTGATAGTCGGCGGCCGTCGAGACCAGCCCGCCGCCGCCGGAGAGCCAGCCGGGCTCGGCCAGCGCCGCTCGGCCCACGCCGTCGTGGCGGACGGCCTGCCCGGTCGCCGGGTGCGGGACGTAGAGGGCGGCGAGCCGCTTGGCGTCCGGCTCCTCGACCCACCAGCGGGTGTCGGTCATGCCGAGCGGCCGGAAGATCCGTCGGTGAAGAACTCGTCCAGGCGCTGCCCGGACACCACCTCGACCAGCCGGCCGAGCACGTCGGTGGAGACCCCGTAGTTCCAGCTCGTGCCGGGCTGGAAGAGCAGCGGCAGTCGGGCCAGGCCCGCCGAGGCCGCCGCGAGGTCGGCGCCGACCGGCACGCCCAGGTCGAAGCCCGCCGCCCGGTAGAGGCCGTCGACCACCGAGGTCTGGGCGAAGCCGTAGGTCAGGCCGGCGGTGTGGGTGAGCAGGTGCCAGACCCGGATCGGCTCGACCGCCGGCACGGTGTACGGCTTGAGCACCGAACCCTTGTCGTAGACCCGGACGTCGGCGAACTCCGGCAGCCAGCGGCTGATCGGGTCGTTCAGCTCGAAGCGGCCCTCCTCCCAGAGCATCATCGCGGCGACCGAGGTGATCGGCTTGGTCATCGAGTAGATGCGCCAGAGGGTGTCCTGCTCGACGGGCGTGCCGGCCTCCCGGTCGCGCAGACCGTAGGTGGCGGAGTGGGCGATCTCGCCCCGGCGGGTGACGACGATCTGCCAGCCGGCGAGCCGGCCGTCGTCGACGTACCTGCCGAAGTGCTCGTCGATCCGCGCCAGCCGGGCGGGGTCGAAGCCGATACGGTGCGGGTCGGTGCTCACTGCCACGCTCACGTCGGAGAACCTACTCGCCGGTACGCCGACCGGGAAGTGTCGGCTACCACCACTAATCTGGCCCGATGCCTGAACCGACCGAGGACGTGACCTACCGCGACGAGGACTGGTACGCCGAGGAGCTGGTCGACCGGCACTTCGTCCGCTGCTCGTTCTTCCACGTCGACCTCGCCGAGGCGGTCAGCCAGGGGTCGGTCTTCACCGAGTGCGTGTTCGGCAACGTGGCGTTCAACGCGTCCCGGCACACCGACTCCGCGTTCACCCGCTGCACGTTCAAGCGGTGCAACCTCTTCGAGGCCGAGTTCACCGGTTGCAAGCTGGTCGGCAGCAGCTTCGAGCAGTGCGACCTGCGGCCGTTGCGGATCAGCGGCGGGGACTGGTCGTTCGTCGCGCTGCCGGGCGCGGACCTGCGCGGGGTGCGCATCACCGACGTACGGATGCGGGAGGTCGACCTGACCGGTGCCGACCTCACCGGGGCGACGGTCACCGGGGTCGACCTGTCCGGCGCACAGCTGCAGAGCTCCCGCCTGACCGACGCGGACCTGCGGGGGAGCGACCTGACGGCGCTGGATCCGACGGTCGTCGAGCGGGCCGGGGCGATGATCGATGCCGAGCAGGCGATCGTGGTGGCGCAGGCGCTGGGCTTCCGGATCGGCTGACCGCCGGACGGCGCGAAAATGTGCCGTGGCCTGTCAGGTTTCCCTGGGACGCTGGCTGGCATGGCATGGTGGTCCGACCTCGTCGACGAGGAACCCGAGTTCGCGGCGCGCGTTCACGCCCGCTTCGCGGTACGCAAGCACGGCACGATGGCGACCCTGCGGCGGGACGGTTCGCCGCGGATCAGCGGTACCGAGTTCGACTTCTCCGACGACGGCCAGGTGCGGCTGGGCAGCATGGCCGGCGCGGTGAAGGCGCTGGACCTGCGGCGGGATCCGCGGGTCGCGCTGCACTGCCCGACGGAGGACGCCCCGGAGGACGATCCGGCCTCGTGGGGCGGCGACGCGAAGATCGCGGGAGTGGCGCACGAGGAGCCGCCGGCGGAGGACGGCTCGCACCGGTTCCGGATCGAGCTGACGGAGGTGGTGCTGACCCGGGTCGGCGATCCACCGGACCACCTGGTCATCGAGAGTTGGCACCCGGGCCGAGGGCTGCGCCGCCGGCAGCGCCGCTGAGGACCGGGTCGGCCTCCTCCGCTACCTGTTGGTAACGAACTGGAAACGCCCAGGCGCCGACATATGGCGCAACCGGGCCAACCGGTGACAACGTGAGGCGGGGTCACCCACGGCCTGTCACGGTGGCCGTAGCGTCGGTGGAGCGGAGGTGCGGGTGGCGGAGGAAGACCGCGGACGGCTCGGCGGCCGGCCGGCGTACCCGTGCCGGTACGACCGGACGCGGTCCGCGTTGCGGCGGACGATCCGCGCCCGACAGCGCCGCCGCCTGCTCGTGGAGGCGGTCGTCGCATTCACCTGCCTGGCCGGGGTCGTGGCGTACCTCGGCACCGAGCAGCACTCGGGGCCCCGCGAAGAGACCGCCGTCCTCCCCGGGGCGCCGAACGGAGTGCGGCCGGCTCCGCCGTCCGGGGCCGGTGCGCCGCCGGGGTCCGACGCGGTCTCGCCCGGGCTCCGGCCCCGGCAGCGGCCGCCGTCACCGAGCCCCTCACCCACCCCGTCGCCGTCGAAGCCGGCCGTCGAGCCACTGCTCACCCTCACCCGGGGCGAGGTGCCGGCGCTGGTCGACCTCACCGCGCTCGGCACCGTCGACTGGATCCACTGGGGACTGCTCGGCGCCGACACACCGGTCCGGAAGCGGAACGGGTCCGGGGAGATCCGGGACGAGGGCGGTCGCGGCGACCGGGAGAGCTACAGCAACAACCCCGAGGCGTACGCCTGGCGGGACGGCGCCCCGGTCCAGTCGGCCAGCGGCACCACCTCCGGCGTCTACACGTGCGACGAGGGGAACGGCTTCGCGCTCGCGGTGGCCGGCAACGGTGAACTGCGCACCGTGCGGCTCTACGCCGGACTCTGGATGGCCCGGGGTCGCCTCGACGTGCGGCTCTCCGGCGGCGGTCCGAGCAGCACCCTGCGGATGGAGGACCCGCACACCGAGCAGACCGCCGAGTTCACCGTCCGGTTCCGGGCCCCCAGGGGGGCGAAGCTGCTGATGACGTGGACGGTGGAGGAGTCCTTCGGCGACTGTGGCAACGTCGGCGTCCAGGCGGTCGCGCTGCGCTGACGGCCGATCGTCCGGTGCCGGTCGCAGTGCGGGAGTAGCGTGGGCCGGGCGGTCGGCCAGGATCCGGGAGGGACAGATGACGGCGAGCGAGCAGGTGCTGGACAGCCCGGAGGGCTGGGTCGCCGAGCACATCCGACGGTACGTCGAGACCGACGGCGCGGAAGGCCACGAGTGGCGTCCCGGGGTGTACACGTTGCTCCTCACCACGCGTGGCCGGCGTAGCGGCAAGCTGCGCCGCACCGCCCTGATCTACGGGCGGGACGGCGACGACTACCTCGTGGTCGCCTCGCAGGGCGGCGCACCGGAGCACCCGGCCTGGTACCTGAACCTGCTCGCCGACCCGGAGGTGCAGGTGCAGGTCGGCGCGGATACGTTCACCGCCCGGGCGCGTACCGCCGGGCCGGAGGAGAAGCCGCGGATGTGGCGCACGATGACCGCCACCTGGCCGGCGTACGACGACTACCAGCGCCGGACCGACCGGGAGATCCCGGTGGTGGTGCTGGAAAGGATCTGACGCGCGCCGTCATCGACCGGGGTGGACATCGGGCGCAGAATCGGTCCAGGCCCTGCGCCACGGCGTCGGCGCACACACCGGGGAGGGACCCATGACCGCGTTCGCGCTCGCTCACCTGCGGACCCCGCAGCTCAACGACGACATCTTCGAGTACCTGGAGAGGATCCAGGCCACCCTCGACCCGTACGAGGGCCGGTTCCGGGTGCACGGCCCCACGCCGCAGGTCCTCGAGGGCGAGTGGCCCGGCACCGTGGTGATCATCGAGTTCCCCGACGTGGACCGGGCCCGCGCCTGGTACGACTCCCCGGCGTACCGGGAGATCCTGCCGCTGCGACTGCGGCACATCGAGGGTTCCGCGATCATCGTCGAGGGAGTGCCCGTCGACTACGACCCGGCCCGGCGGGCCGCGCACCTCCGGCAGGTCAGCCAGGACGCCGGCTGAGCCCGGCGCCGGCAGGTCCGTCGGTCATGGCGGCGCCGGCGAACCCCTCTGCTTACCCGCTGCCATCCGCACCATGTCGGTCCGGCGACACCGATATCGACTGACGCCGCTCTATTTGACGGATGCCTCGACAGGGGGCACCGTAGGCCTTGAGGGGCGTTCGAGCTGCCCCGGTTTGCACGGCGAAGACCGATTCGCCTTCCTGGGTCCGGGCCGGCCGACAGACGGCCGCGCCGACCCGCCCCGATCCCGACACGAGGAGTTCCCGCCATGCTGACCATGACCGAAAACGCGATCATGGTGATCCGTGACCTCGCCCTGCAGCAGGACGTCGCCGAGGGCGGCGGGCTGCGCATCGCGGCCGACACCGACGCCGGCTCGCTCTCCATCGAGCTGGTGCCGCAGCCGGTGCAGGGTGACCAGGTGGTCGACAACCAGGGTGCCCGGATCTTCCTCGATTCCGACGCCGCCGAACTGCTCAACGACACCTCCGTCGACGCGTCCGTCGACGACGAGGGGATCGTCCAGTTCGGGTTCACCGAGAAGGACTGAGCTCCGGGGCTCAACCGGCGCGGCGGCTCTCGCCACCCCGGTGCGGCCGGCCGGAACGCCCCCGCTCGGGCGCGTCCTCGCCGGTGCGCCAGGGCCCGGGGCGCTGCCCCCGGATCGGCCGCAGCAGTGCGCCCAGCACGTGCGCCAGGTGGTGGGACGTGCTCCAGGCCACCCAGTTCGTCGTGGAACCCGCGCCGGCGACCCGCCGCGCCCGCCGCAGGATCTCGTGGTCACCCCAGGAAAAGGCGGCCCCGGCGGTCGGCCAGTGCGGGGCGCCGACCAGCGTCCGGCACAGGTCGGTGAAGCGGTCGTCGCCCCGGCCGCCCCGGCGCGACCAGCGGTAGATCCACCACGCGCCGTCGGTCGTGTAGCGCAGCGTCGGCAGCCGATCGCCCGGCCCGTCCGAGCCCGGTACCGCGCAGCCGACCCCGTAATCGCCGTACCCGACGCCCAGGTCGGCCAGGCGCTGCCAGAGTTGCCAGTCGAAGCGGTCCAGACGTACCGGCTCGTCGGTGGGCAGGCGGGACAGCGTCGGCGGCATCCCGCCCGCCGCGACGGTCACCGACCGCCAGGCGTGTCGCCGACCCCACTCCACCAGCCGCCGCACCCGCGGCTCGGCCAGCCGCACGTCCGCCGGGCAGCACACGTCCCCGGCGTCCACCAGCAGTTCGCACTGCTCCGGAACCAGCCGGGCCAGCCGCCAGACCCGCTCCGCCGCGGTGGTCGTCGCGTCCGGGCCCGCCCGGTCCTGCCCGGTCCGCAGCCGGACCACCGCCCGTCCCGCGTACGCCCGGGCCGCCACGCCGTGCGCCACCAGCCGGCGGTCGCTCTCCGCGAGCCCGATGACGGGCAGCAGCGGTACGCCCCAGCGGACCAGTTCCGTCTCCGGGACGTCGGGCACGGCAGAGACGTCGACGGCCGGGAGCAGCCCGGCCGGAAGCCGGTTGACCAGGTCCACGGTGCACGGATCGACCGTGCCGAGGTCGAGGATCGGAGCGAGCAGCGGAACGGCGGTGCCGTCGAGATGGGCCAGTGCTTCCAGCTCACCCCGGCGGCCGACCAGAATGGGGCGGTAGACCGGTTCCGCCGCCCGACCGCCCTGGGCGGGCACCATACTTCAGCCTAGCGAGACATCCGCATCGATCACAGGGTCTGTCGCGTCGGGGCTCGCGCGGGGCCGGTTTTCCCTATGCTTTCGCACCATGTCCGCCGATGCGCCCGCCGCCCAGCCCGTGCTGCTCGAGTACACCCTCACCGCAGACGACCTGCTCGACGGCTTCACCGCCGCCCACCGGGTGGTGCGCCGCCCGTGGTACCTGCGCCAGCTCGCCCCGCTGGTCACGGGCGCTGTCGTGCTCGTCGTCGTGGCGAAGACGGCCCTCGCCGGCGATGGCACGCCCACCATGTGGATCGCGCTGGCCGTCGCGCTGGCGATCCTGCTGCTGCTCACCGCCGGGATGAGCCGGCTGCTGCGCCGGCTGGCCGATCCGGCGAAGCTCACCTACCGCTGGTCGTCGCGCCAGCTGATCCGCGGCAATCCGGGACTGGCGCAGCCGCTGCGTGTGGCGGTCGGAGCCGAAGGGGTGCACATCGTCGCGCCCGGCGGTGAGACGACCGCGCGCTGGACTCAGCACCCCTACCACGCGGAGACGCCGAGGTCGTTCGTCCTGCTCGCCTCCGACCGGCTCGGCGCCGGCGTGCTGGTGCTGCCGAAACGGGCCATGGGGGAGACGGACGCGGCGGGATTGCGGGCACTGCTGAGCGCGCACACCCGCCGGCTCGGTTGACCGTCCGGTGGGGATGTCGGTGTCGGGAACGCCGCAGACACGAGCGCACGGCGCCGCACGACCGTGGTCGTAACGTCGCCGCGCTCCGGCCGTCTCCCACCATCGCAGCCGTACGGCGGTACGACAGCGGGGACCTGGCTCAACCGGTCTCACCTGCACCGGTCTTGGGGGTCGACATGCCCGTCTGGAAAGCATCCAAACCACGGATCGCTGGGGAATTCCACCATCTGCCAGTCCCGGCGTGACCGTGGCCCGGACCGGGTATGTGCCGGGCATGGAGCATTTCACGATCGCGACCGTCGCCGAGAAGAGCCCGGACTTCCGTCGGGTGCTCTGGACCGGCGAGCACACCCAGTTGGTCATCATGACCATCCCGGCGGGTGGGGAGATCGGCGAAGAGGTCCACGAGGGCATCGACCAGATCCTGACCTTCGTCAGCGGCACCGGTGAGGCCAGGGTGGCGGGTGAGAAGAAGGAGGTCGTGGCCGGCGACCTGGTGGTCGTACCGGCGGGCACGAAGCACAACTTCGTCAACACCGGACCCAACCCGCTGGTCCTCTACACCGTCTACGGCCCGCCGGAGCACGCCGACCAGGTCGTGCACCGGACCAAGGAGGAGGCCGACGCGGCGGAGGCCGCCGGCCAGGACGAGCCGCCGACCGGCTGAGCGGCACGGTCTGAACGCGGCCGGTCCGGGTACCCGGGGCGGGTGCACCAGCCGGCGATCTCCGACTACGGCTTCATCTCCGACTGCCGCTCCGGCGCGCTCGTCGGCGGGGACGGCTCGGTCGACTGGTGGTGTCCGGACCGGTTCGACTCCCCGTCGGTCTTCGGCCGGCTCCTTGATCCTGCTGCCGGCCACTGGCGGATCGCGCCCCTGGCGGCGAGCCGGATGGAGCGGGCGTACCGACCGGACACGCTGGTGCTGCGTACCGTCCACCACACTCCGGAGGGGAGCGTGGCGGTCACCGACGCGCTCGCCGCCGAGCTGGGCGCCCGCGGCCACCAACTGGGGATGAACTCGCCTGCGGTGCTGCTGCGGGTGGTCGAGGGGCTGTCCGGACGGGTCCCGATGCACCTTGACTTCGCCCCGCGCCCCGAGTACGGGCTGCTCACCCCGTACCTGCACGAGCAGCCCGACGGCGGCGTCCTGGCCACCTGCGGGCCGGTGCGGCTGATGCTGCGCGGCGGCGGGCTGCCCCTGCGCGCCGACGGGGACCGCGTCGCGCAGACCTTCGAGGTGGCGGCGGGCGACGTGATCGGCTTCGACCTGGCGTACGGCGCGGTCTACGGGGATCCACCGGTCCGCCTCGACCCGATCCAGATGGTGGCCGAGACGACGCAGGCGTGGGAGGCGTACCGGGAGACGCACCGCTACGACGGCGAGTACGTGCGGGAGGTCCGGCACAGCGCGGTCGTGCTGACCGGCCTCACGTACGCCCGCAGCGGCGCGGTCGCCGCCGCGCTGACCACCTCGCTGCCCGAGCAGTGTGGCGCTGACCGCAACTACGACTACCGCTACTCCTGGCTGCGCGACTTCGCCATGACCATGCGGGCGCTCTGGGTCGGGGCCTGCCCCGAGGAAGCGTCCCGCCTCTTCGCCTGGGCGGCCCGCTCCATCGGCCGGGTCGGCGACCAGCCGGTGCCGGTGCTGTTCGGGCTGGAGGGCGAACGGGACGTCTCCGAGCACGAGTGCACGCACCTGCTCGGGTACGCCGACAGCCGGCCGGTGCGGATCGGCAACGACGCCTGGCGGCAGCGGCAGCTCGACGTGCCCGGCGAGGTCATCGCGGCGGTCTGGCGGCTGCACGACTACCTCGGTGAGACGTTCGAGGAGGAGCTGCGGGAGATGGTGCTCGGCCTCACCGAGCAGGTCGCCGCGACCTGGCGGATGGCGGACCGCGGGATGTGGGAGACCCGGGACAAGGAGCGGCACTACCTGTCGTCCAAGGTGCTCTGCTGGCTGGCGATGGACCGGGCGGTGGAGCTGGCGCCGCGGCTGGGCGAGCGGGCCGACCCTCGCCGCTGGGCCGCCATCCGGGACGAGATCCGGGAGACCGTGCTGCGGGAGGGCTGGAACGAGCGGATCGGCGCGTACACCGGGGCCTTCGGTTCGGCCGAGCTGGACGCGTCCGCCCTCTACCTGCCGCTGGTGGGTTTCCTCCCGGCATCCGACCCCCGGATGCGCTCCACCATCGACGTGGTGGAACGCGAGCTGGGCACCGAGGAGGGCCTGATCCGGCGCTGGAACACCGACCCGGCCGGGTTCGTGCTCTGCTCGTTCTGGCTGGTCGAGTGCCTGGTCCTGGCGGGCGAGGAGAAGCGGGCGCGGACGCTGTTCGAGAAGGTGCTCGGGCACGCCAACGACCTCGGCCTCTTCGCCGAGCAGATCGACCTGAGCACCGGGGCGCAGCTCGGCAACACGCCGCAGGCGCTGTCGCACATCGGCCTGATCAACGCCGCCTGGCGGCTCACCGAGCCAACCACCGACTGAGCGGCGGTCACACCGCCGGCACGCCGTCCACCGTCTCCTGGTACATCAGCCCGGCGGCGGTGTTCAGCACCACCACCCGCTCGCCGGACCGGATCCAGCCGCCGGCGCGCAGGTGTCGGGCGGCGGAGAGGCCGGCCGCCCCCTCCGGGCCGAGCAGCAGCCCTTCCCGGGCGGCGAAGTCGCGCAGGTCGGCGAGGATCTCCGGGTCGTCCACCGCGATCGCCGTGCCACCGCTCTCCCGCAGGGCGGCCAGGGTCAGCTCGTCGCCGAGCGGCCACGGCACGGTGAGGCCGTACGCGACGGTGTGCGGGTCGGCCCACGGCGTCGCCCGCTGCTCCCCGGCGGCGAACGCGCGCACGATCGGCGCGCAGCCGGTGGACTGGACCGCCACCAGCCGGGGCAGCCGGTCCTCCACCCAGCCCAGCTCGCGCAGCTCGTGCAGCGCCTTGTGGACACCGATCAGCCCGACGCCGCCCCCGGTCGGACAGATGATCACATCGGGCACCTGCCAGCCGAGCTGCTCGACGATCTCGTACCCCGTGGTCTTCTCGCCCTCGAGCCGGTAGGGCTCGCGCAGCGTGCCGGCGTCGAAGATCCGTCCGCCGGACTCGGCGACCAGCGCCGCGATCCACCGGCCGCCGTCGCTGATCAGGCCGTCGACCAGACGCAGGTCGGCCCCGGCGGCCCGGCACTCCCGGCGGCAGATGCTCGGCGCGTCCGGCGGCATCGCGATGGTCGCGCCCAGCCCGGCCCGGGCGGCGTACGTCGCCCACGCCGCGCCCGTGTGGCCGTTGCTCGGCAGGGCGATCCACTCGACGCCCAGCTCATGGGCCCGGCTCACGCCGACCGCAGCCCCGCGCGCCTTGACCGACCCGGTCGGGTTCAGCCCCTCGTCCTTGACGATGAGGTCCGGGATGCCGATCTCGGTGCCGTACGCCGGAGCGCGCACCAGCGGCGTCCAGCCCTCGCTCAACGTGGTGACGAACCGGGGATCGGCCATCGGCAGCAGCTCCCGGTAGCGCCACAGGTCCGCCGGGCGGAGCCCGAACTGCTCCGGGGTCACCGACGCGGCCACCGCCGGCAGGTCGTAGCGGGCCAGCAGTGGCGAGCCGCAGTCGCAGACGTTCTGCAGCTTCTCGGCCGGGTGCTCGATGCCGCAGCGGGGGCAGTCCAGGTGCGTCAGGTACACCGATGCTCCTCAGCTCGTGTCGATGCTCAGCCAGCGCCGGCTGTGCCGGCCGGGCTCGTACGGGGAGTCGAGTCGCTTCGCCACCACACCCGGCAGCCCCTGGTCGCGGGCGGTCCGCAGGGCGTCGCCGCCGACCCCGGGGAACCACGGCGGGGTCTGCCAGTGGGCGCCGGCGATCCCGAGGCCGTCGAGCAGCTCCCGACGCTGGGCGTACGGCACGTCGGTGCTGGTCACGCCCTCCAGCCAGAGCAGGTCGAAGACGAGGAACTGGGCGTCCGGACCACCTCGGCCGGTCGGCGGCCTGACGCGGCCCGCGGCGTCGATCCGGACCAGCACGCCGTCCAGCACGGCCTCCGTCGGGGCCAGCTCCTCGGCCAGGTCCCGCAGCCAGGGGTACGCCCCGGTGATGTCCTCGTCGGTCTCCGACAGCAGCCGCAGCCGGCCCCCGGAGACGTACGCCATCGCGCGGACGCCGTCCCAGCGCAGCTCGTACCCCCACTCGGCCTCGTCCTTCGGCAGCCTGCCCGCCGCGGTGGGGTGCATCGGCCGGACCAGTTCCGGCATGCTGGTCCATCCGGGCGGGGCCGGATCGGTGCGGCGCACCATCCAGTCCCGGCCACCGGTGGCGAAGAGTACGTAGCGGCCCTGGGTCCGCTTCCCGTCGAGCACGACGATCACCTCGTCGTCGCGCCACTTCTCCGCCTGGTACGTCCCGGTGTCGTGGACGGTTATCTTTCCGCCGCCGTACTCGCCGGCCGGGATCTCACCGTGGAACGTCAGGTATTCCATCGGGTGGTCCTCGGTGTGCACGGCGAGGTGGTTGCGGCCGGGCTCCCGGGGCAGCCCGCGCGGCACCGCCCAGGAGGCCAGCACTCCCTGGTGCTCCAGCCGGAGATCCCAGTGCAGCGAGCGGGCGTGGTGCTGCTGGATCACGAACCGGGCCTTGCGGCGACCGGCCCGTCCGCGAGCGGGCGGGCGTTCGGGCACCGGTTCCGGGGTACGCTTCGCGTCCCGCTTGCGCCGGTACTCCTCCAGCCGGTCAGCCACACCCGCATTGTCCGGCACACCGGGGTGGTCCGCAGGCCGTCGTGAGGTGGTTCGTCCCGTTCGTGGTGTTATCGACGGGCAGAGCCTCCGGCGGGCCGGAGCATGGCGGGCGTGATCAGGGGTAGAACTGCCGCCATGACCACCGCTGAACAGCCCACGGTCCCGCTCTCCGGCGACGTCCGCATGCCGTTGCTCGGGTTCGGCACCTGGCAGGCCACCGGCGAGGCCGGCTACGACGCCGTGCTCGCCGCGCTCGACGCCGGCTACCGGCACCTCGACACCGCCACCATGTACCGGAACGAGAAAGAGGTGGGGCGGGCGGTCAAGGAGAGCGGACTGCGCCGGGAGGACCTCCTCATCACCACGAAGCTGCCGCCGGAGCGGGTGGGTCGCGAGCGGGAGACCATCGAGGAGAGCCTGCGCGCCCTCGACACCGACTACGTCGACCTCTGGCTGATCCACTGGCCGCCGTCGTCGGCGAGCGACAGCATCCCGGTGTGGCGGGAGATGCTCGCCGCGCGGGACGAGAACCTGGCCCGGACGGTCGGGGTGAGCAACTACAGCATCAGCCAGATCGACGAGCTGATCCAGGCCACCGAGGAGACCCCGGCCGTCAACCAGATCCGGTGGGGTCCGGCCCTGTACGACCGGCAGACCCACGCCGCGCACCGCGACCGGGGCGTGGTGCTGGAGGGGTACAGCCCGTTCAAGAGCACCGACCTGGCCGACCCGGTGCTGGTCCGGATCGCCGCGGCGCACGACGTGTCGCCGGCCCAGGTGGTGCTCCGCTGGCACATCGACCACGAGATCGTGGTGATCCCCAAGTCGGTCACCCCGGACCGGATCCGGGCCAACGCCGACATCTTCCGCTTCTCGCTCACCGCCGAGGAGATGCGCGACATCGACGCGTTGGGCAGCTGACCGGCGCGGGGCGTGAGCTTGAGGCCCACGCCCCGCACCTCGATCCGGGTCAGGCCCGCGAGCAGCTGACCCCGTTGAGCGTGAAGCTGGTCGGGGAGGAGTACGCGCCGCTCAGGGTCGCCTGGTAGCCGAAGCTGGTCGAGGCACCGGGCGACAACGTCCCGTTGTAGCTGACGTTCCTCGCGGTCACCGCGGACCCGCTCTGGGCGACCGTGGCGTTCCACGCGTTGGTGACCTGCTGCCCGGCGGGCAGGTTGTAGGTCATCGTCCAGCCGTTGACCGTCGTGGAGCCGGTGTTGGTGATCACCACGTCGGCGGTGAAACCGTTGTTCCAGACGCTGGTCGGGGTGTACTTCACCGAGCACGCCGTCCCGCTCGGCGGTGCGGTGGTGGTCGTCGGCGAGGCGGTCGGCGACGGGCTGTTCGTCGGCGACGGGCTGGAACTGGTCGGCGGGGTGGTCGTACCGCCGGTCCGGACGTCCTGCGAGAAGGTGTTCACCGCCAGGCCGACGCCGCCCTGCCAGGGTTCGAAGCCGGCCTGGATGCTGGTCAGGTACCAGTCGCTGGTGATCGCGCCGCGGTTGCGGGTGTCGTTGATGAACTCCATGACGTCGAAGTTCATGCTCGGGATCGCCGACGGCGCGACGTACGAGATGACGGTGTTCTGGCCGTTGCTGCCCCGCCAGACCTCCCAGCTCCGGCCGGCCAGGGTGGTGGTGCCCACCGGGGAGCCGATCGGCTGGATCGAGCCCTGCTGGTTGAGCCAGATCATGATCTCCATCTGGTTCACCCCGTCCTTCTTGGGCGTGGGGTCGAGCCAGATGTCGTACGAGGCGTCGTAGATCGCGCCGCTCACGTAGTTGTAGCTGATGCTGCTCGGCGCGCTGCCGATCTGCTTGACCTGGACCGGCAGGTTGGTGCCCGGCGAACAGTTCGTGTAGTGGCAGCCCACGAAGATCGACGGGTAGGAGACCGGCGCGCCGTTGGTGGGCGCCACGCCGTCCTGGCGGGTGATCGAGAAGCCGGTGGAGGTCGCGTTGATGCACTGCTGGGCGCTGGTGCCCCAGCGGTTGTTCTGCACGACGTACCTGCTGCCGATGACCGTCGAGCCGAACTGCTCACAGATCTGGGTGTCGGCGGAGGCGTTGCCGCCGAGGATGACGGCGACGATCGAGCCGGCGGCCAGCAGACCGGCGGCCGCGATGGCCCTCAGTGGACGCTTCATGATGCTCCTTGGCTTCGGCGCGGGGACGCCGGATACGTGTCGGGGGATACGGCCGGGAGCGCTCCCAGGTTCAGTACGATACATTCACATATTTGAAACAACGGCGCAACCATCGGCCCCGCCCGGAGTGCCGAGCGAACGACGTTCACCAGGCCAGACAGATTTTTCGTGCGGCGAGAGGGGCGGACCCGGCGGCCCTTTCGGCTCTGGTGTGCGTCGATAGCGCCGAGTAATGTCTTGCCTCCAACGCGTGCCGAACCCCTCCGGAGGCGTACACCACGATGGGTGGCTCCCCCCTGCGCATCCTCGTCGTCGGCGCGGGCATCGCCGGTCTCGCCGTGGCCCGGGCGCTGCGCCTGGCGGGGTTCCGGCCCGACGTCACCGAGAAGCTGCCCCCCACCGAGCTCGTCGACACCGGCCTCTACCTGCCCGGCAACGCCGCCCGGGCGCTACGCCGGCTGGACCTGGACGGTCCGGTACGCCCCCTCGGTCAGGTGATCCACCGGCAGCGCTTCCTCGACGCCGCCGGCGCGCCGCTCTGCGAGGTCGACCTCGACGCGCTCTGGGCCGGCGTGGGGGAGTGCCGGGCGCTGTCCTGGGTCGACCTGCATCAGGTGCTGCTCACCGGCGCCGGCGGCGCCGTCCGGCACGGCGCGGAGGTCAGCGCCGTCGAGCTGCTGCCGGGCCGGGTCGCCGTCGGCTTCACCGACGGCACCTCCGGCGAGTACGACCTGGTCATCGGCGCCGACGGTCCCCGCTCGGCGGTCCGCGCC
>JBARAE010001021.1:0-16323 GCA_049791715.1 Micromonospora sp. | reverse complement strand
GCGCTGCCCCGCGTGGCGCGACGGCTCGCCGGCGGGCTCGCGCGCTTCGACGACGCCGGGCTCGACCGGGCCGTGACCGGCACGGCGCCGTTCACCCGGCGGCTTGCCGACCGGTTGGGACGCGTTGACGACCTGGGGGTCGACGGGCTGGTGCGCTGGCTGGTCGGCGGCGCGCGCCGCCTCGGCGAGCTGGCCCGGCGACCGCAGACCGGGATGGTCCACCAGTACTACGCCCAGGCAGTCGTCGCGCTCGGCGCCGCCGTCCTTCTCCTGCTGCTGATGGGGTGATCTGCGGAAATGCTGTCTCTGATCGTGTTCGCGCCGCTGGTGGTGGCAGTCGTCCTGCTGCTCTGGCGGGGGCTGCCCGACCGCGTGGTGTCGTGGATCTGGGTCGCGGCCTGCACTCTCGATCTGGCCGCGATCCTCGGGATGTGGCTGGCGTACGGCGGCGGGGTGGGCTTCGAGACCAACCGCCCCTGGATCCCCGGGGCCGGCTCCGGTTACCACGTGGGGGTGGACGGGCTGTCGCTGCCGCTGCTGGCCCTGACGGCGGTGGTCTTCACCGCCTGCGCGGTGTACTCGCTGCGCCGGCAGCCTCGCCCCCGCCAGTTCGCCGCGCTCTTCCTCGCCCTGCAGACCACCTGTCTGGGACTGTTCGCCGCGCTCGACCTCATCCTGTTCTTCGTCTTCTTCGATCTGTCCATCGTGGGCATGTACGCGGTCATCGCCGGATGGGGGCACGGCGCAGACGCCCGCCGCTCGGCGCTGAAGTTCTTCCTCTACACCTTCGTCGGTTCCCTCGCCCTGCTGCTGGGCTTCATCGGCCTGTACGTCGCCTCCCGCCCGCACACCTTCGACATCCTGGCCCTGACCCGCGACCCGCCGCTGAACGGCCATGGCGCCGCGGGTGGACTGATCCTGCTCGCCGTCGTCCTCGGACTGGCGATCAAGACACCGACGTTCCCGTTCCACACCTGGCTGCCGCCCGCGCACACCGACGCGCCCGCCGCCGGTTCGGCGGTGCTGGCCGGCATCCTGCTGAAGATGGGGACGTACGGCTTCGTGCGGATCGCCATGCCGCTGCTGCCCGACGCCTGGCGCCGGTACGCCGTGGTGATCGTCGTGGTCGGGGTGATCAGCGTGCTGTACGGGGCGCTGGTCGCGCTGGCCCAGACCAACTTCAAGCGGATGGTCGCCTACACCTCGGTCAACCACATGGGTTACATCGTCCTGGCGGTGGGGGCGGCCGGGCTGGTCGCCGGCTCCGACGCGGAGGCCCGGTCGGTCGCGGTCACCGGTGCCGTCACCCAGATGGTCAGCCACGGTCTCATCACCTCCGCGCTCTTCCTGCTGGCCGGGGTGCTCTACCACCGGGGCGGCACCTACCAGATGGACGCCTACGGCGGGCTGGCCGCCGACACCCCCCGGTTCGCGGCGCTGACGGCGGTGGCCGCGTTCGCCAGCCTCGGGCTGCCCGGCTTCAGCGGCTTCATCGCCGAGTTCCAGATCTTCGCCGGCAGCCTCGGTTCAACCCCGGTCGCGGTGGCGCTGGCCCTGCTCGGCATCCTGGTCACCGCGGCCCTGTTCCTCTGGGCGCTGCACCGGCTCTTCCTCGGCCCGGCGCGGCACAGCCTGTCCGCGGCTGCCGACGTCACCGTCGCGGAGACGGTCGCGGTGGCGCCGTTGCTGGCCCTGGCGCTGCTCATCGGGGTGTTCCCGCGGCTGCTGCTCGACGTGATCGAGCCCGCCTCGCGGACACTCGTCGAGTTGATCGGGCGATGAGCGGGGCCGTGCGCGTGGGCAGGTGGTGGGCGGCGTGAACAAGCACCCCCTCGCCCTGCTGCCCGAGCTGTGCCTGCTGATCGGGGCCGTCGCCACCCTGCTCACCGGCTCGTTCCTGGCGCGGGACCGGCAGTGGATCGCCCGGCTGGTCGCTGCCGGGGCGCTGCTGGCCAGCGTCGTACTCGCCCTGCCCACCGTCGCGGAACGGGGCACGATCTACGCGCACAGCTACGCCCTCGACGCCGCCACCGGCACCGCCCGGCTGCTCGTCCCGCTGGCCGCCCTGCTGGTCGTCGGCCTCGCCGCCGGCCGGGTCAGCGGCAACCGCCGGGAGACGGAGTTCTACGCCCTGACCCTGCTCGCCACGCTCGGCGCGGTGCTCCTCGCCGGGGCGTCGGACCTGCTGCTGCTCGCCATGGCGTACCTGCTCTCCTCGATGCCGCTCTCCGGGCTGACCGGCTGGGGCCGCGACCGGCGGGGTGCGGAGGGCGCGCTCAAGCTCTACCTCTTCGGCGCGCTGCTCGGCATCGCGCTGCTCGCCGGCGTCGCCGTCCTCACCGGGGTCGGTGGCGGGGCGACCGACTACGACCGACTGGCCGCCGGACTGTCGGCCGCGCCCCGGGCGGCCGTCGCGGTGGGCGTGGTCGGTGTACTGGCCGGACTGCTGTTCAAGATCGGCGCGGTGCCGGCGCACTTCTGGGTGCCTGACGCGGTGCAGGGCGCGACCATCCCCGTCGGGGCCCTGCTCACCACCATCCCGAAGATCGGCGGTCTGCTCGCGGTGTACCGCCTGCTCGACGTCGCGGTGCCCGTCGACGTGGTCGACTGGCCGCTGCTCGTCGCGGTCGTCGCGGCGCTCAGCATGACGTTGGGCAACTTCGCCGCGTTCGCCCAGACCGACCCTCGCCGGCTGCTGGCCTACTCGACGATCAGTCAGGTCGGCTACCTGCTGCTGGCCGTCGCGGTCGCCGGCCGCGCCGACCGGGCGCTGCCGGCCCTGCTGGTCTACCTGATCGGGTACGCGGTGACGAACCTCGGGGCCTTCGCCGTGCTCGCCGCCGAGCCACACGACACGCTGGACGACTACCGGGGGCTGGTCCGGCGCCGCCCCTGGCTGGCCGCCGCGCTGGCGATCTGCTTGCTCGGACTCGTCGGCACGCCACCCACCGCCGTCTTCGCCGGCAAGCTGCTCGTCTTCACCGCCGCGTGGGACGGCGGCATGGCCTGGCTGGTGGCGGTCGCCGCGGCGAACACGGTGGCCAGCCTCTTCTACTACCTGCGCTGGCTGGTGCCGGCCTTCAGCCTCGGCCAGGCGGCGGGCGGAGCGACGCGACCGGCGGGCCAGGGACGCTCGATCTCCCTCGTCACGGTGGTGAGCGCCACGGCGGCCCTGCTGGCCACGGCCGGGGCCGTCCCGGTGTACCGGCTGGTGGAGCAGACGCTCCAGCGCTGACCCGCCCCGTCGCCCGTTCCCCGGGGTGCGCGGGCAGGGGCGATGAGAACAGATAGCCTGTATGGATGCAATAATTTGCCCATGCAACGATCTGTTCGGACCCGTTCCCCGGGGCTGTCCCGCGCACGCCGGCTACGCCCCCCGGTCCGGCAGGGGCCGGCGCACCCGGCCGAGCGGGTGCGGCTGCCGCGTCGACTCGCCGTCCGGGCCCGCGACGAGATCCGCGGTGGATCCGCGGGTCTACTCGTGCTCGCGGTGCTGGTCGGCGCGGGGGCCGGGTTGGGTGCGGTCGCCTTCCGCTGGCTGATCGTCACCGCGACCAGGTTCTTCTCCGGCCACGCCGACTACGCCGCCGCGCCCGGTAGCGCCCATCCCCAGCTGCCGGGGCTCGGTCGCTGGTTCGTGGTGCTGGCGCCGGTGGCGGCCGGCCTGCTGTACGGGCCCCTGGTGCAGCGGTTCGCCAGTGAGGCCCGGGGGCACGGCGTTCCGGAGGTGATGTACGCCGTGGCCCGGCGCGGTGGGCGCATCCGCGGCCGGGTCGCCGCGGTCAAGGCGCTGGCGAGCGCCCTGTGCATCGGCGGCGGCGGGTCGGTCGGCCGGGAGGGGCCCATCGTGCAGATCGGGTCCGCCATCGGCTCCACCGTCGGGCAGTGGGTACGGCTGCCCGAGTCACGCCTGCGGCTGCTGGTCGCGGCGGGCGCCGCCGGGGGCATCTCGGCCACCTTCAACACGCCCGTGGCGGGCGTGTTCTTCGCCCTCGAACTCATCCTCGCGGACTTCGCCGTCGAATCGTTCGCGGCCGTGGTCCTCGCCTCGGTCACCGCCGGGGTGATCGGCCGGGCGATCCTGGGCGACACCCCGTTCCTCGACCTGCCCCCGTTCCAGGTGGCCTCGGCGTGGGAGTACCTGCTCTTCGCCGCGTTGGGCCTGCTCGCCGCGTTGACCGGGGTGGGCTTCAGCCGAAGCCTCTACCTGATCGAGGACCTGTGCGACCGGCTCTGGCGGGGGCCGGAGTGGCTGCGTCCCGCCGTCGGCGGACTCCTCCTCGGCGGGCTGCTGCTGGTGCTGCCGCAGATGTACGGCGTCGGCTACCCGGTGCTGGGCGACGCGGTCGTCGGCCGGTACGCGGTCGCCTTCCTGCTGGTGCTGCTCGTCGGCAAGATGTTGGCCACCAGCCTCACCATCGGCATCGGTGGCTCGGGTGGCGTCTTCGCCCCATCGCTGTTCATCGGGGCGATGCTGGGCGCCGCGTTCGGCACCGTCGTGCACGCCATCCTGCCGGAGCTGACCGGCCCGGCCGGGGCGTATGCCCTGGTGGGCATGGGAGCCGTCTTCGCCGGCGCCGCGCGAGCGCCGATCACCGCCGTGGTGATCATGTTCGAGCTGGCCGGTGAGTACACCATCATCCTGCCGCTCATGGTGGCGATCGCGCTCGCTGCGGGGCTGTCCAGGCTGATCTCGGCCGACACCGTCTACACCCGGAAGCTGGCCCGCCGCGGGATCGAACTGGATGGGGCCGGCACCCGCTCGCTCGATCAGCTCACCGTTGCGGCGGCGATGCGGCCGTTGCCACCGCCGTTGGCCCCGGAGACGACCCTTTCGGAACTGGTCGCGAGGTTCGCCGACGAGACCGACACCGTGCTGCCGGTGGTGGACCGGCACGGGGAGCTTCGGGGCACCGTCCTGGCCACGGAGGTCGAGGCCGCCATGCAGGACGACGCGCGGAACGTCACCGCGGCGGACCTGGCCCGGACGGTGCCGGCCCTGGATCCCGGGCAGCGACTGGAGGACGCGCTGGCCGAGCTGATCCGGCACGGTTCCGGGCTTCCCGTGGCGAAGCCCGACGGTGGTGGCGTCTTCGGCTGGCTGACGCACCGGGAGATCCTGCACGCCGTGACCGGTCGAGCGGGTGCGGCGTCCCGCACGGTTCCCCGAACCCGGGCCAGGCCCGAGGTCCGTCCGTCGGCGTGACCGGCGCTCGTCTGGGGGCGGCCGGGGTGGGGCGTCAGCCCGCCCGGCCGTGGTCCCCGCGCTGGCCGGCCCGCTCGGGGTGATCGTCGGTGGAGTTCCTGCCGTCGGCGGTGAGGTCCCGGATGCGCGATCGTGCCCGCCCCAGCATCGGCGAGGGTGGGAGCGCGTCGAGCAGGGGCTCCGCGACGGACAGGTCGGCCCGTAGCCGGCGGGTCGCCTCCGGGCCGGCCTGGCACAGCAGGGCGCGGTACGCCTCCAGTACGCGCGCGGCCGCCATGTGCTGGTGGGACTCGTGCGCCGCGACCAGGAGTGAGTAGAGCACGTCCAACAACCGGTCCAGGTCGTCGTCCGGGTAGACGATCGCCAGTGGCGGCTCGTCGTCCGTCCCGGGCTGCGCGCCGGTGATCCACCGGGCCGCGATGTCCTGCACGGCGTGCAGCGCCTGCCGCGCGACCTCCGGGTTCTGCTTCGCCGTCGAGCCGCTGGTCCAGGCGATGTTTCCGAGCTGGTCGATGCCCGTGGTGGCGTCGTTGTCGAGGTCCGGCGCAGCCCCGATCACCATCGCGCCGCGTACCTCGTCGGCGAGGCTTTCCGCCCGGCGCATGTCATCGTCCCGGATGGTGGCCACGATGTCGCCGTACGCCAGGTGCTCACCCAGCGCGACCTGGAGCCGGATCTCCGCACTGGGGATCCGTCGCAGGGCTGCCGCGAGCCGGGTGAGGTCGATGCGGGTGACGTAGCCGGTGGTGGTGCTGCGGTAGGTGGCAGTGACCGGGTGCGGGGACGCCTCCTGCCGGCGGGTCCGCCGGATCAGGTCGATCTCCCGCTCCCGCGCCCGTAGCGTCCGGTCGTGGATCTGGCGCAGCACGTTGACCGGGCGCATCTGGTCGATGGTCGTGTAGACCAGGACCAGGAGACCCATCAGGGCCACGGCGGTGAGCAGCGTGGCGACCGCCGCCCCGATGATCGGCGAGGTGTCGCCGGGCACCGCCGTCATGACCACGTACGCGTACAGCGTGAGCCCTACGAAGAAGCCGAGCAGTAGCTGGTTGGCACGGCGGCGCACGAACTGGTCGAAGACCACCGGCGAGAGGCTGGTGGCGGTCTGCTGGACGGCCAGCAGGAGCACCGAGAAGGTGATCGAGGTGACCGTGACGAGCCCGGTGGCGACGGCCTGCAGTGCGCTGGTGGCAGCCTCCTTCCCGATCAGCTGATGAAGGGCCGACCGGAGGCGGTCCACGCCGAGGGCATGGCTCTGGTCGGCCAGGATGGAGACGACCGCGAGCACCAGGAAGGCCAGGACGACCAGCAGCGGCACGATCGCGAACTCGCGCACCGCCCGGACCAGCCGCTGGCCGCCACGGCCACCAGGGGTGTCGGAGCCGGCGGTCCGCAGGTGCCTGCGCGTCATGCCCGTCCTCCGTCCAGGCCGCGGCCGCCGGCCCGATTCGCCGGGTACGACGACAGGCGGCCACCCTCATACCAGAGCCGCCCTACCCGACGTGGCGTGAATCAGACCCGGCGATGCGGTCGTTCCGCCCCCGGTGGGCGGACGGATCAGCGGACGTCCCCGCTCCACGGTCCTCGGTGACCGGTTAGCCGCCGCCATCGCGGGTAGCGGGAGCACAGCCGGTGCCCGCCGCGCCGGAGAGGGCGCCCGGGGCCTCCGCGACGCGGGACGGGGCCGGCGGAGAGGAGGCGAACGGTGACCGAGTTCGCCGTGTTCGTGGCCGTGCTGGGAGCGGTCGCGGTGACCGCCGTGCTCTCCAACCGGCTCGCCGACCGGCTCCGGGTGCCGGCACCGGCCCTGTTCCTGTTCGCCGCCGCCGCGCTCTCGGACGTCTTTCCGGACCTCAACCGGGTCTCGCTGTACCTCGTCCGGCACCTGGTCGAGATCGCGCTGGTGCTGGTGCTGTTCAGCGGCGGCATGGACATGGGCTGGCGGAAACTTCGCCCCTCACTCGGCCCGGTCGCCCTGGTCGGGGTGCTCGGAACCCTGCTCACCGCGGGCGCGCTGGCCGTGGTGCTGCACTACCTGTTCCACTTCGACTGGCTGGCCGCCCTGCTGGTGGGCACGGCCCTGTCCCCGACCGACCCGGCCGCGGTCTTCTCCGTGCTGGGCCGGCGGACAGTCGTCGGCCGCAGCGGCGCCATCCTGGAGGGCGAGTCCGGCGCGAACGACCCGGTGGGCATCGCCCTCATGGTCAGCCTGCTGGCTGCCGGCACGTCGGGGGGGCTCTCCGCCGTACGCGGAGCCGCCGGGGAGTTCGCGCTGCAGTTGCTGGTGGGGGCGGCGGTGGGACTGCTCGGCGGCTGGTTGATCCTGCTGCTGATGCGCCGGGTGGCCCTGCCCGACGAGAGCCTCTACCCCCTGCAGGTGCTCTTCGCCGCCGTGTCGCTCTACGGTGTGGCGGCGCTGGCCCGGGGGTCCGGCTTCCTCGCGGTGTTCCTCGCGGGCATCGTGGTCGGCGATGCGCGGGCGCCGTTCAAGCGGGAGATCCAGCGGTTCCACGGCGCGCTGGCCAGCCTCGGCGAGATCCTCGCCTTCGGCCTGCTCGGGCTGGTGGTCTCGCTGCGCAGCATGGTCACCGAACACGCCTGGCTGACCGGGCTCACGCTCGCCTTGCTGCTGACCTTCGTGGTGCGCCCGCTGGTCGTGGGTGGCCTGCTCACCGCCGTGCGACTGCGCTGGGGTGAGCGGATCTTCATCGTGTGGTCGGGCCTGAAGGGCGCCGTCCCCATCCTGCTGGGCACCTTCATCCTCACCGCCGACCTGGAACAGGATCTCCGGCTGTTCGACGTCATCTTCGTGGTGGTGGCTTTCTCGGTCGTGGTCCAGGGGGGCCTGGTCCCGCTCGTGGCCCGGCGGTGCGGGGTGCCGATGCGGACCACGCCGCTGCAGCCCTGGGCGGTGGGCGTGCGGGTGCAGGGTGAGCCGGTCGGGCTGCGGCACTACCTCGTCCAGGAGGGTTCCCTCGCGGACGGGCGCCCGCTGTTCGAGCTGAGCCGGGACGAGGGGGTGTGGGTGAGCCTCCTCGTCCGCAACGGGGAGCAGGTGCGGCTGGGCCGGGAGACGGTGCTGCGTGCGGGGGACGAGGCGCTGGTGGCCGGTGGCGACCCTGCGGCCGACAAGGCCGACCGGGCCTTCACCGCTGGGAAGGAATGACGCCGAGGTCGTTTACCCGGCCGAGGGCCGGGTACCGGCCGGAGGACGACACGTGCCGCTCACGGGAACGGACGGTGGGACGATGAAGGGCCGGATCGACGACGTGATCGTCGGGAAGATCGGTGACGCTGCGGGCACCGTCGTCGACCCTCGCCAGGGGCTCGGCCAACTGAAGTCGGCGGTCTCCGGCAGAGCCTTCACCCTCGTCCTCGCGGGCCTGGTCCTCGGCTTCCTGATCGCGCGGCGCCGCCGCGGCTGAGCCGCCGCGCCGGCAGCTCACGAACGGGTGGCGACCAGGCGGGTGATCTCGGCGGCGGCCGGGTGGTTCGGTGCGACGGTCAGGAAGCGTCGCAGCGTCTTCCTCGAGTCCTCGGGTGCTGTCTCTCGTTGCGCAAGGCCCAGCACGAGCAGCCCGTCCGGCGAGTCACGCGTCGTGGCCAGCACCTGCCGGGCCTGGTCGGCCGCGGCCGCCGCATCGCCGGCCCGGAGCAGGGCGAAGGCGAGCCGGAGCCGCAGCTCGTCGTCGGGCCGCGTGCGTAGCGCCTGCCGGTACAGGTTGGCGGCGGCCGCGTAGCGGTTCTGCTGTTCCATGTCCCGGGCCAGCAGTACCGCCACCGTCGCCGGGTCCGCCGGCTCCTCGCCCGGGTCGCCGGACGGGCGACCGGCGGCGAGGGCCACCGACGCGACGACGCCGACCAGGCCGACCGCGCCGATCCACCAGGCGCGCCGGGCCGATCTGCCAGGGCGCTCACCGTCCCTCCTCGGCGGGGGTCCGGTCGGTGCAGCGACCGGCGGGCCGGGCCGGGGGCGGAGCGTCCGCAGAGCGGCGAAGGCCGCCGCCAGCAACGCCAGCGGGGGCACCGACCAGAGCAGCAGGCCGGGGCCGCGGGCGGGTGGCTCGGCGAGCACCTCCTCCCCGTAGCGCTGGACGAACCAGCGCTCGATCTCGTCGCGGTCCCGTCCCTGGGCGACCTGGTCCGCCACCGCCTGCCGCATCGCGACGGCAATGGGGGAGCGGGAGTCGGCCACGGACTCGCCCTGGCAGGCCGGGCAGCGCAGGCCGGCCGAGATCTGCTGGACCGGGTCCCCACCCCGAGCCACGGCCATGGACCTGATCAGGCCGGTGACGGCCGCCGCGGCCAGCAGCGCGAGAACGGCCGCCGCGGCGTACCGTCGCCAGCTCATCCGGCCAGCAGCGGTCCGACCCGCTGCTCCAGCCACTGGCGGGTGACCACGCCCTGCCGCCGATCGTGGATCCGGCCGTCCCGGTCCACCACGAAGGTCTCCGGCACCCCGCGTACCCCCCAGTCGATCGCCCGGCTGCCGTCCGGGTCCGGCAGCACCGTGAGCTCCTGCGCCCCGGTCTCCTCCAGCAGGGCGCGTACCGCCTCCCTGCCGTCGCGCAGGTTCAGCCCGACCACCCGGAGGCCCTGCGGCGACCAGCGCCGCTGGGCGTCGAGCAGCACCGGCAGTTCGTCCCGGCACGGGCCGCACCAGGAGGCGAAGACGTTCACCAGCACCACCTGACCCCTCGCGGTGGCCAGGTCGAAGGAGCGACCGTCGAGGGTGGGGCCGGACAGCGCCGGGGCGGTGCTCGGCGCGGGCCCTGCGGCCGGATCGCCGGGTGCCGGGCCGGCAGAGGAGCGCAGCCCCAGCGCGAGCAGCACCCCGACGACCAGGGTCGCAGCGACCACCAGTGCGGGCAGCGCCCGGCGGCCGGGTCGCGGCGGCCGGTCGGGCCGGCCGGTGAGAATCATGACGGCACTCCCGCCCCGGCGGGGACGGCCGGCGGCGACACCGGGGCCCCCGTCGCCACCCGGCGGTGCCGCACGGTGCCGTACGCGCTCAGCAGGCCGCCGACCACGGTGATCCCGCCGCCGGCCCACAGCAGCCCGACGAGCGGGTTCACGGCGAGCCGTATCGTGGCCGACCGGCTGTCGGCGGCGACCGCGATAAGGGTGACGTAGCGGTCCCGCAGGGGTGCGCTGTCGATGGCGGGGAGGGTGACCGCGGTGTCCCGGGCGGGGTGGTAGCGCAGGCCCGGGCTCAGGGTTCCGCCGGTCCCGCCGGCGTCGAGCAGCCGGAGCCGGGCGGTGACGGCCATCCCTCGCCGGTCGCGCCGACGCTGTATCCCGTCCAGCCGGACCGCCACGTCGCCGGTCCGCAGCGTCTCGCCGACCTGGATGGTCCGTTCGGTCTCGTGGCCGTACGCCGACGACCCGGCCACGCCGACGGCGACGAGCGCGAGACCGGCGTGGGCCACCAGCCCGGCGAGGCCGATCGACCGGACCGGTCCCGCCCGGCGCCACCGCCGCACCGCCTGCCCGGCGACTCCGGCGAGGACGAACGCCGCCGCACCGAAGACGGTCAGGGCCGCCGGAGCCGGGCGGCTGAGCAGGCCGACCACGGCGACGGTGCCCAGGGCGACGCCACCCGGTACGACGAGACGCCGCCGGAACGCCGCCCGGTCGGCCAGCGCCGGTGCGAAGCCCATCAGCACGAGCATCGCGACGGCCAGTGGTACCGCGGTCCGCTGGTAGTAGCCGGCGCCGACGGTGGTCCGGCCGCCGCCCAGCGGCTCGGCGAGCAGCGGGAAGACCGTGCCGATCAGCACCACCGCCGCGATGGTGATCAGCAGGACGGCATTGGCGAGCACAGCGGTGGCCCGGGACAGCAGCGGCGCGCTCGTACCGGCGGGCGGCTCGGTGGCCGGTCGCCCGGTCAGCCCCGTCGCGACCACGACTGCGAGCAGCACGAAGCCGAGCAGCATGGGCCCGAGCGGTGAATCGGTGAAGGCGTGCACGCTGGCCACCGCGCCGGACCGGGTGAGGAACGTGCCGAGCAGCACCAGCACGAAACTGGCGCAGGCGAGCAGCCTGTTCCACCCGCTGCGACCGGCTCCCCGGCCGGTGGCGGTGTGCAGCAGCGCGGTGGCGGTGAGCCAGGGCAGCAGGGAGGCGTTCTCGACCGGGTCCCAGGCCCAGTAGCCACCCCAGCCCAGCACCGCGTACGACCACCAGGCGCCGAGCGCGATGCCGGCGGTGAGAGCCGCCCAGGCGGCGAGTGTCCAGGGGCGGGCCGCCCGCAGCCAGGGGGTCCCCTCGCGGCCGGCCAGCGGCCCGGCGAGGGCGAAGGCGAACGGTACGACCAGGCCGATGTAGCCGGCGTAGAGCAGCGGCGGGTGCACGCCCATCGCCGGGTGCTGCTGCAGGAGCGGGTTCGGGCCAGGGCCGTCGGCGGGTACCGGGCTCACCTGCCGGAACGGGTCCGCCGCGAAGTAGGAGAGGGCGAAGAAGAACGCCGCCACCGCGCTGATCACCGTCATGGCGTACGCCTGCAGCCGGCGCGGGTAGGGCCGGTGGGCCAGCAGCACCGCGTACCCCCCGAGGACGAGCAGCCAGAGCAGAAGCGAACCGTCGAGGGCGGACCAGAGGCTGGTCACGGTGTAGTACAGCGGCACGTCACGGCCGCCGTTCTCGGCCACGAACCGGACGCTGAAGTCGTGCCGTACCAGCGCGGCTTCCAGGACCGCGCAGGCCGCCGCCGCGGCCGCCAGGGTCGCCCCGGTGGCGATCCGGGCCGGCCGGGCGGGGCCGCCGAACACCGCCGTGTGCAGCCACAGCAGAGCAGTGAGCAGGGCGCAGACCAGCCCGGCGGCGAGGCTGGCCGTGCCCAGGTCACCGAGCATCGGCCGGCTCCGGCGCCGAGGACGGGCGGTACTCGTTGCCGTGCCGGACGACCACCTGGTCGGAGCGGAAGATCCCGTCCGGGGAGAGCGTCCCCTCCACCACCGCGTCCTCGCCCTCGTGAAACGTCTCCGGCGGCGCCCCGCGCTGCTCGACGGTGATCTCCTGACCGGCGTCGGCGAGCCGGAACACGACCAGGTCACCGGTGCGGTGCAGGGAGCCGGGGACCACCTGGCCGCCCAGCCGCACCCGCTCCCGGCCCGCGGCGGGGTCGGCCAGCACCTCAGCCGGGGTCCGGTAGTAGGTCAGGGTGTCCCGCAGCGCGCCTGCCACCAGCAGACCACCGGCGGCGATCAGCACGGCGACGAGAGCCAGCCGCCCGGTGCGGCGGCCGGTCATCCGATCGGCACGGGGAGGCGGTCGGCGGGGCGGGCGTCCCCGGTGGCCGGGGGTCCGAGCCGACGCTCCAGCACGACCACCCGGTGCAGCAGGACGCTGAGCGCGGCGGCCGAGGCGGCGGCGACCCCCAGCAGCAGGGCGGCGCCCATCCGTGGGTCGATCGGTGGGCGTTCGGGCGCCAGCACGGTCGCCTGCTGGTGCAGCGACCGCCACCAGACCACCGAGAAGTGGACCACCGGGACCAGCAGGAAGCCGCTCACGCCGGCCAGCGCCGCCGGCCGGGCCACCCGGTGAGCGGTGTCGGTGGCGTCCGTCCGTTCGGCGACCGCCCGGCGCAATGCCAGGTAGCCGGCGTACGCCAGGAGCAGCAGCGCCGTGCTGACCAGGCGGGGATCCCAGGCCCACCAGGTACCCCAGACGAGGTGCCCCCAGTAGGCACCGGTACCGATGGCGACGGCGGTCAGCGCGACCCCGATCTCGGCGGCGGCCCGGGCGAAGCGGTCCCAGCGCAGGTCGCCTCCGATGAGGTACGCCATGCTGGTGACCAGCACGACCGCGAACGCCGCGTAGGCCACCCAGGCCGCGGGGACGTGCACGTACATCAGCCGCTGTGTCTCGCCCTGGACCGCGTCGGGGGGCGCCAGGAATCCACCGACCACGGCCGCTGCCACGGCCAGCCCGCCTGCACACCACGCCAGCGTCCGTCGGCTGGCCGCGGCTCGGGGCGTGTCCGCGGCGAGGTCCACATCCGAGGTACGCATGATCTCCCTGTCCGCGCCCGAGGGCGCTTGCCGGCGTTCGCTGCAAGCACAATAAAGCCGTTCAAGGGGCGGATAGGAGTTTTCGGAATAGAAGCCCCGAAACGGCCCCAGCGCGGCTAGCGTCCTCACCGGTGGACGCGAGACGGGACGAGACGAGGAGAGCGCGCCGGCTCGCCGGGCGGCGCAGCTTCACGCGCCCGGCACCGGTGACGGTGCTGGCTGCGGCCCTGCTCGTCCTCGCCGGTTGCGCCGGGGACGCCCCGTCCGCCCTGAATCCCGGGGGCGCCGGTGCCGAGCGCATCGCCGGGCTGTGGTGGTTGCTGTTCTGGATCTCCGTGGCCGTGTTCGTCGAGGTGATGGCCCTGCTCGCCTGGGCCCTGGTGTTTCGGCGCCGTCAGGCGAGAGTTCGGCACGGCCAGCCGCTGTGGTTGGTCGCCGTGGCCGGCGCCGGCCTGCCGTTCGTCATCCTCGTGGCGGTGTACGGGGTCGGCCTGCGGGACCTGGCCGCGTTGGGCGCCGGCCCCCGGTCCGACGCCCCGACCATCGAGGTCACCGGCCACAAGTGGTGGTGGGAGGTGCGCTATCAGGGCGCCTCGGGAGCGACCGCGAACGAACTGCACATCCCCGTCGGCGAGAAGGTCCGGGTGCGGCTGCGCACCGACGACGTGCTGCACAGCTTCTGGGTGCCGCAGCTCATGCCGAAGACCGACCTGATCGCGGGCGAGGTGCGGGAGACCTGGCTGGAGGCCCGGCGGGCGGGCAGCTACCGCGGCCAGTGCGCGGAGTACTGCGGCACCCAGCACGCGCACATGGCCTTCATGGTGGTGGCGGAGCCGCGCGCCGACTTCGACGCCTGGGTGGCCCGGCTGAACGCACCCGCCCGGGCGCCGCAGACCGACGCCGAGCGGCGGGGGCAGCAGACCTTCGTGAACGGCACCTGCGCCAGCTGCCACACGGTGCGGGGCACGGGCGCCGCCGGACAGGACGGACCCGACCTGTCGAACTCTGGCTCCCGGTGGAGCATCGGCGCCGGGGCGGTGCCGAATGACGCCGGCCACCTCGGCGGCTGGATCGCCAACTCGCAGACAGTCAAGCCGGGCAACGCCATGCCGCCGCAGCCGGTCGACGCCGCGCAATTGCCGGACCTCATCGCCTACCTGGAATCGCTGAAGTGAGGTCGGGGAGATGAACACCACCACCGCGCCCGCACCCGGCGCCAGCCGGGAGGAGCTGGACCGGCTCGCCGAACACTGGGGCGAGCGGCCCTCGCTGCGTTCCTGGTTCAGCACTGTCGACCACAAGAAGATCGGCCGTCGCTACCTGGTCACCGCCGGGTTCTTCTTCATCCTCGCCGGGCTCAGCGCCCTGGCGATGCGGACCCAGCTCGCCCGGCCGGAGGCGGGAGTGCTCTCTCCGCAGGAGTACAACCAGCTGTTCACCATGCACGGCACGGCGATGATCTTCCTGTTCGCCACCCCGATGCTCTTCGGCTTCGGCAACTTCCTCGTCCCGCTGATGATCGGGGCCCGGGACATGGCCTTCCCGAGGTTGAACGCCTTCGGCTACTGGGTCTTCCTGTTCGCCGGGCTGTTCATGTGGGCCAGCCTCCCGTTCGGCGCCGCGCCGAACAACGGCTGGTTCGCCTACGCGCCGCTGAGCGAGGAGCAGCACAACCCCGGCCTCCACATGGACGTCTACACGCTCGGGCTGCTCTTCCTCGGCATCTCCACCACCGCGGGGGCGATCAACTTCATCGTCACCGCGCTCAAGCTGCGCGCACCAGGGATGTCGCTCAATCGGGTGCCGCTGTTCGTCTGGGCCATCGTGGCCACCGCGTTCATGGTGGTCTTCGCGCTGCCGGCGCTGAACCTGGACAATGCGATGCTCTTCCTCGACCGGCGGTTCGGCACCCACTTCTTCGATCCATCGGCCGGCGGCAACGTGCTGCTCTGGCAGCATCTCTTCTGGATCTTCGGACACCCGGACGTCTACATCATCGTGATGCCGGCGCTCGGCATCGTCTCGGCGGTGCTGCCCGCGTTCACCCGCCGAGGCGTGGTGGGCTACGTGCTGATCGTGCTCTCCATCGTGTCGATCTCGATCATCTCGTTCGGCGTCTGGGTGCACCACATGTTCGCCACCGGCCTGCCGCAGCTGTCATACAGCTTCTTCAGCGCGGCCAGCACGATCATCACGATCCCCTCCGGCATCCAGATCTTCGCCTGGCTCGCGACCATGGCGCTCGGCCGACTGGTGATCCGGGTGCCGCTGCTGTTCGTGGTCGGGTTCATCGTGACCTTCGTGCTCGGCGGCTTCACCGGCACGATGTTCGCCCTGACCGCATTCGACCAGCAGGTCACCGACTCCTACTTCGTGGTGGCGCACTTCCACTACGTGCTGATCGGCGGTGCGGTCTTCCCGATGCTCGCCGGCATCTACTACTGGCTGCCCAAGATCACCGGACGGATGTACCACGAGCGGCTCGGCCGCTGGGCGTTCTGGCTGGTCTTCGCCGGCATGCACGTCACGTTCTTCCCGATGCACCTGTACGGCCTGTTCGGCATGCCGCGCCGGGTCTACACGTACCGCAGCGAACCCGGCTGGGACGGGTGGAACCTGGTCAGCACCGTCGGGTCGTACCTGCTGGGGATCGGGCTGCTGCTGGTGCTGATCGGGGTGATCCACGCGGTACGCCGCGGCCGGGCGGCGCCCCGGGACCCGTGGGGCGGGGACAGCCTGGAGTGGTCGACGGCCTCGCCGCCGGAGCCGTACAACTTTCCCGTCCTACCTCGGGTGCACAGCCTGCACCCGACCTGGGACGAGCGGACCGCGGAGTCCATCGCCGCGGGGGCAAGCGCGGACCGCATCCTCAGCGAGGGCCGCCGCACCGTGTTCACCAGCGAGCTGGACGCCCGGTACGAGCGGGCGGTGGAGATGCCCGAGTCGACCCTGAAACCGCTGGTGCTCGCCGCCGCCCTGCTCGTCTTCTTCACCGCCATGCTGTTCGGCTGGTACCCGGTGGCCGCCGTCGCCGTGCTCGCGGTGGTGGCGACGATCGCGGCCTGGCTCTGGCCGCCCCGCCGCCCCGACGAGGAACTGGGGGTG
>JBARAE010001020.1:0-15441 GCA_049791715.1 Micromonospora sp. | reverse complement strand
CGCACCCGCCGCGCCGCGCCGCTGCTCGGCCGCCTCGCCGGCCTGCTCCTGGTGCTCACCGGCGACTACGTGGCCTGGTACGGCAGGTACGATGTCCGACTCTTCACCGGCCGGAGCGGCGCGGACGGCCCGGTCATCGAGGCCGCCGGCGCCGTCCAGAGCGCGGCCAGTGGCTGGCTTGCCGGCCTCGGCCCGTGGACGGTCGCGGCGACGGCCCTCGCGCTGCTCGTCCTGACCGCCGGCGCCACGCTGCTCCGCCTGCGCCGCGCGCCCGGCGAGTCCTCGGCAAGCCGCCACCCACCCGACTGAGACCACGATCAGCTCGCCGCACGCTCGCCGCACGCGCCGATGCCACTGTCATCTGGCACAACTGGACCATCGACGCGCCCGTGAACGGATCACTCATCGCCTATGACCACTGAATCTTCAAGGCATTAATCATCTAGGGACGACAGACGTAGGCCAGGGCGGCGGCTGAGCCCGGATGACAGCAGACTATCCGCAGGTAAGGCGCTGTTCGTGCACGCGCAGAGCCACCGTCGTGGCGTCCAGCAGAGGAGTGGGTACGCCGAGCGCGCGGGCCCGCGCCGTGAGGTCACCGAAGATCTGCTCGGCCTCGGTCGGCTGCCTGGCGATCAGGTCCCGGTAGAGCGAGGCGGTGTCGGCCGAGCCGGGCCGGGTCACGAAGGCCTGGACGTTGTCGAGGGCCTGCTTTGGCACGGGACACCCGGCCGCTGCGGCGACGGCCGCGGCCTCGGCTGCGATCTGCGGGCCGACGCGGTCGCCTCCGGGGACTGCCACGGCGTCGCCCACCGAACCGCGTACCAGGGTGTTGAGGGCGCCGAGCGTGCTGATGAAGACCCACTTGTGCCACATGGCTCCGCGGATGTCAGGCGAGACGGAGAAGTCGAAGCCCGCGCCGGACAGCACCTCAGCGATCTGCTCGACGCGCTGCGACGTGCCGCCCTGCTGTTCACCGATGACGATCTCGGCCAGGGTGCCCAGCCGGACGATGTCACCCTCGGCGTCGAGCGTGGTGAGGACGCGGACCACGCCGCCGAGCACGGCGTCCACGTCGAACCGTTCGTTCAGCGCGTCCATGTGGGCCATGCCGTTCAAGAACGGGATCACCGTGGTTCCCGGGCCGACCGCAGCGGCGACGTCGTCGATCGCCGTCGGCAGCGCGGTAGCCTTCACCGAGATGAGAACGATGTCGTAGTGCCCGTCGATCTCGGCGGCGGTAAGCAGCTGTGGCGTGTGTACGGTCTCGGTCCCGAGGCCGGTGATTCGCAGCCCGCGCTCGCGGAGCACGTCGGCGCGCTTGGGCCGGACGAGGAAGGTGACGTCCCGGCCGGCCTGCTGGAGCTGAGCGCCGAAGTAGCCTCCGGTCGCGCCCGCCCCGACGACAAGAATCCTCATGCGCCGAGACGTTACTAGTCGAGCCGGTAACACAACAGCGCGCGTTGAGTGATCTGGGTTACCGGTTGAACCGGTATCATTGAGCGGTGTTTCAGGATGAGGCGGCCTTCCGGTTCGTCGGCGGGCGGGTTTCGGTCGACTTCACCGCGACCCACGGCCTGCGGTGGCGCGACCCCAGCGTCGAACGCATCCCTGCCCCGGCCGATCTCGCGCGCTGGTTCATCGAGGCGGGTCTGACCTACATCACCGTGCCGTTCTCCGCCTCGACCCTCCGCAGCGCCCGTGAGCTGCGCGAAGCCCTCTACCGGCTGATGCGTGGCCGGGTCTTCCACGAACCGCTGGACCGGCGAGCCATCGATGTGGTGAACCGCTGGGCGGCCAAGGCGCCACCCGCGGTCCGGCTCACGGCGGACGGTTCGGCGAAACACCTCGTGGAACCCACCGCCGGCGGGCTGCTGGCGTTCGTGGCTCGCGACGGCGTCGACCTGCTCGCCGGCCCCCACGCCAACCGCCTGCGCGAATGCTCCAGCGACACGTGCACTCTGCTCTACCTGGACACCTCGCGGGCAGGCAGCCGCCGGTGGTGCTCCATGGAGGTCTGCGGCAGCCGCGACAAGATGGCCCGCTACCGCCAGCGCGCCGCCGTATGACCCGACTTCGGCACGCTGTTGAGGAGGTGATGCGACGCCGCGCAGTCGTTGGAGGTGCCAGTGGCGTGTGGTGCAAGGTCGCCGGAAAACCGGCCGACCTGCTGATAAGGCCGATCGCCGTCAGCAGTTCCACTGAGCCTCCACGGTTGGCGTTGGGGTGTGCAGACGGCTGGCCGGGAAGGCCATTGAGTGGCTGCACGGCTTGGTGGCCGCAGGGAATCTCACGGCGCTTGGCAGTCGAGGTTTCCAGGCGATCCCCTGATGCGGGTGAGCCACGAAACCATCTATCAGGCGCTGTTCGTGCAGTGCCGTGGTGAGGCTACGCAGAGATCTGGCCATCAGGAGCCTCGCGGTACCTGCTGCAGGAGGGAGTGCTTCGTGCAGCACTATCATCTCGGCGTGAACGGCGAGGACGCAGGTGCGAAATGGGCCGATGGCGCTGGTACAGCCGAGGCCGACCAATACCGCGCAGCAGCGGATCGTGTTGCGTTGCTTGCGCAGCGGCTCGCCCACGTACAGTTGAGCAGCTCGCCGACGTGCTGGTCGACGCCGGTTGGATAGGTGACCCGACTGCTCCGCGCCATACATTCACGGCGGGTGGCCTCACGGCCAGGGCCCGCGCCGAGCGGGCCACCGCGACGGTCACCGTCTACTTGGCGGACTTCGCTGTCCAGCCGACCTGGATTACGACGACTTCGACGATGATGCGGCCTACGGTGCCGCACGAGATCGGCCGTACCACGAAGCCCAGGCGTTCGTTGAAGTCGTGGACGGCCAGCTTGACCTGGAACTAGCCGACCCGCTCGCGGTCGATGTGCGAGCCGACTATGGCGACCGGGTGCTGCTACGGGCCGGGCACTGGGCCGTGACCATGGCAGCGGCGCAGGACGACCCCGACCTTCCCATCCTCGTCGAGGCCGACTTCGCGTACGGCGCCGACCTGCCCGGCCGACTCGCCCAACTTGTCGGCTCCGTGCAGCATTGCGAGCCGGTCGACTGGACTGCGGTATCGGCACGGGTCAGGGCCGATCTGCCCGACGATTATCGATGGCTGTTGGAGCATTACGGTCCGGCACTTCGACGACTACCTGACGCTCATCCCGCCGGCGATGTTGTCCGAGCCGGTCCCAGGCCCACTCGTTGGTCTGCTGCGGAACGTGACGGCATCGACGTTGCCGGTGGCCACGACAGCGGACGGGGCAGTCGTGGCCTTGGTACTAGACCCGCCAGGGCGCAACGACCTGTGGGGAGTGCGGATCACCCACCCGGACAAGGCGCGCCCTCTTCGAATACCAGGTCTTCGGGCGCGTCTCCCGGGAGCGGCTGATCGGACTGCTCGTGCTGGCCGCCCTGACACCGGCGGGCGGCACAGGCCCGGCGGCCCTGAGGGTGACCTTGACCACCGCCTGCCGCCCGCCGCCCGCTCGGCGCCTACCGTAGTCATCTGTAGATGACATCGGTTGATGACTTATGCGCCGGACGCGGGTGGCCGTACCCGGCGGTGAGGAGCAGGGGCGGGCATGACGGTGGTACGGGAGAAGCCGCCCACGTCTCAGGGTCGCTCGACACGCGGGCTGGTACCCACACTGATCTTCATGGGCATCGTGGTCGCGGTAGTGAGCAGCCTCGGCGCGCCGCTCATCCCGAAGATCGCCATGGCCGACGGCGTCTCGGTGGCCGACGCCCAGTGGTCTCTGACGATCACGCTGCTGGTCGGCGCGATCGCGACGCCGATTATGGGCCGGCTCGGCGACGGCCCGGCACGGCGCACGGTGATGCTCGCGGGGCTGGTACTGGTCACGGCGGGTTGCGCGCTGGCCGCGCTGCCGACCGGGTTCGCCGCCCTGCTCGTCGGCCGGGGGCTGCAGGGCGCCGGTCTGGGCCTCACACCGCTGACCATCGCGACGGCCCGGGACTCGCTGCCGCCGCACCGGGCACGACCCACCATGGCCATGCTCTCCATCACCACGGTGGCCGGGGTCGGCCTCGGGTACCCGGTCACCGGACTGATCGCCGAGTACGGCGGGCTGCACCTGGCGTACTGGTTCGGGGCGGTGGTCAGTCTGGTGGCGCTGCTCACCGCGGGGTGGATCGTGCCGTCCTCGTGTCACCTGCCCAGGGCCAGGCTCGACGTACCCGGTGCGGTGCTCCTCGGCGCCGGACTGGCGGCCCTGATCCTGTGGATCAGCGAGGGCGATGCCTGGGGCTGGTTCTCGCCGCGCTCGGTGGTGGCGATCGTCGTCGCGGTCGTGGCGACGGCGACCTGGGCCGCGTACGAGGTGCGCCACCAGCGGCCGCTGGTGGACCTGCGGCTGCTGCGCCACCGCGGGGTACTGGCGGCGGACGTCACCGCGGTGCTCGCCGGGCTCGGCATGTACCTGCTGATCTCTCTTGTGGTGCAGTTCGTGCAGACCCCTGTCGGTACGGCCGGTGGGCTCGGCGGCTCAGTCGTCGTCGCCGGTCTCGTGCTGCTGCCGTTCTCCGCCGGCAGCTTCGCGGCGAGCCGCATCACGCCGGTGGTGGTATCCCGCGGTGGCGGGCGGCTGCTGATCCCGGCCGCGTCCGCGCTCGCGCTCGCGGGCATGGTGCTGTTCGGGCTCCTTCGGCACAACATCGGGGAACTGGTGGTCGTGATGGCCGTGGTCGGGCTGGCGGTGGGTACGGTGTTCGCGGTCATGCCCGGCATGATCACTCGGGCCGTACCGGCTCAGGAGACCGGCAGCGCGATGAGCTTCAACCAGGTGCTGCGCTACGTCGGGTACTCTACCGGCAGCGCGCTGAGCGCCGCGATGCTGGCCGCGCACACCCCGGGCGGGCACCGGTACCCGTCCGCCTCCGGGTACACCGTCGCCGCCTTCCTCGGGGTGGCCCTGTGGCTGATGAGTTTGGCCGCCGGCGTACTGCTCCCGACCCGGCACCAGCCGGCGGGTCAGGCGGTGGACGAGCAGCTCCTCGGGGACAAAAGCGTCGCCGACGCGCTCGCCCGACGACGAAAGGAACGTCGACCGGACCGCCGCGCTGCCAAGATGACCCCCATGCGCGATCGCAGCGAGCCAATCAATGAGCTGAGCGCGCCGTGCCTCATGACGAAGCCGAGCGCGGCGAGGAGCCGGCATGAGTGACTCGCGCGGCGGCGCGGCCTCCACGCGGCGACGCCGGGACGCGGACAGTACCCGGGCCGCGCTACTAAAGGCCGGAGCTGAACTGTTCGCCGAGCGGGGCTACGACCACGCCACCACCAGGGACATCGGGGAGCGGGCCGGCGTGGACGCCGCCATGATCGCCCGCTACTTCGGCGGCAAGGCGCAGCTGTACATCGCCGTGCTGCGCGAGGAGATGGGCGACGACATCCCCGTGGACATCCTCGACCCGGCCCGCATGCGGCAGCTCGTCGACCGTGCCATCCGCCGTGGACCCAGCCCGATCTACCGGGTCACAATCCAGCGGCACGACGATCCGCGGGCGCAGGCCGCGTCGCGGGCGGAGCTGCACAGGCGGATCGTCGGCCCGCTGGTCGCCCGGCTGGCCGCCGATGGGGTGGACCGGCCGCAGGAGAAGGCGGAGGTACTCACCGCCGCGTTCATCGGCGTGCTCTACGCCCGGGCCTCTGGCGCATTCGACCGGCTGCCGGACCTCGACGCCGACGATCTGACCTCGCTGCTGCTGGAGCTGCTGCCACCGCGGCACTGACGCCCGACCAGTGACCGCCCGACCGGACCCGTCCGGTGGCCGCCCGACCGGATCCGCCCGGTTGCCGCCCACGGGGTGCGTCGGCGCTAGCCCCGAGTCAGGCCGAATCGGGCGCCGCCGATGACAAGCAACCCTCCGACGATCCAGGCCGACTGTCTTCCGCGGCCAACGCGACCTTGGGCGTTGCCGCTGCGAATCGCGTCCGCGGTCCGGACGTCGGACCTTCCTGCCGTGATGTCCCCGCCCCATCGACACCTCGAAGGACCGCCGATGCTTCGCGCCCTGCTACACCGGCTCACTCACCAATACGACGCCAGCTCGACCTGACCCCGGGTGGCCGCCGCACGGTAGGCGGCCTTCGCTGCCTCCGGCAGCTCCCGGTCCCAGCGGCGCTGCCTGACCAGACCGTCGGCAAGTGACTGCCAGCCCGAGTACGTGTTCGACAACGCCGGCACATCGTCCGGAACGGGCAGGTTTCCGATCCACGCGAACCCCGGCGGCATCGCATGCCAGCTGCCAATCGACAAGTGAGCAAGGCACCCGTCGTGGGCATGATGGTCAAGTTTCAGCGGCTCAACGCCGCGCAGCTCGTCCAGGCTCGGCCGATCCGCCGAGTGCCAGCGCAGCGCATAAGCCGACGTCACACGGCCTTCGACACCGGTGACCTGACATGCCCCAAATCCGCCGTCTGACAACCTCATCACCGCGACGTCGCCAGGTCGCACCACTCGATCAACCACCCGGCGAAGCTACCCGACCGGGACGACCACCGCGCTCCCCCGACCTGTGCGCCGTGGAGCCGGTGGTGATGATCTCGGGGGACGAGACTCGGCCCCGCCGCCCGCACGCCGACCCACCCGCCATAGCGATTGTGGCTCCTCGCCGCAGGCGTCTAATCACCCGCAGCTCTTCGCCCTACCGGGAGCGCTGTCGACCCGGCACATCTGGCCGTGTGGCTTGTTGGGCGCCGTCGTCCCAAGCGCTACCCACCGCGACAGACCCTCGCGGAGGCCCTGCGTCCGATCAAGCCGATGTGAATGCGTCGTCGAAGCAGCGTGGCGCTGCCCCCCGGTCAGATCGGGATGTGGCCGGACGATTCCTGTGGCTCGCAGGCGAGGGCCGAGGAGAGCGCGGGCGCTGAATACCAGATCCTCCGCTTGCGCGGAGGTCCCGAATCGAACGGAATAGCAGGAAGCGCCCGCATGGCCTCGGCTGTCGCCGCTTACTCAGGGATCAGCTCACTGAGCCGATCCAGCGTATATGCCTCCGATCCGTCCGGCAGGTCCTCGGGCGCCTCGACGCCGATGAACGTGACCGGTTCGTCCGGCAACCGTCCGTTCCACATCGTCACCTCGGCCCGCGCGCGCCACCGGTCGACAAGGTAGGACATCGTCAGGTAGCGCCGCTCCACCAGCGCTCGTACCCGGTGGGCCGTGGTGAACGTGTTGTCCTCCACCCGGTTGAACGACGGCCTACCCCGCAGGTACAGGTGCAGCCACACGGCCTGCCAGCCACCCTCGCCCCTGGCGAACACCACCGGCAGCGCGACCCGGCCCTGGCCGCGCAGGTGCGAACGCGCCCGCACGGTCCGCGCGTCGAACGGCGCGCCGCGCTGGTCCCGCGTCCGGGTCTGGTAACCGAACATCGACTCGGCGACCTCATCGAACGACTCGCCCGCATAGATGTAGACCTGCGGAACTACATAGTGCCCACGGACCGTCAGGGGCACGTCGATGAACTCGGTCGCACCATTCGTCGCGTCGGTGACGTCGCCGGAGTGCACCACGCCGTCGTGGTGGTAGTTCGTCCAGGACACCTGACCCGCGGCGTGGAACTCGTCATCGAGCAGCAGCACCGACAGGTCGTAGTCGGTGCGACGACTTGTCTGACGCCAGTACGTGAAGAAGCGCAGCAGCTCACCGGATACCGACGCCCGCGAGCCCCTCGGCAGCACCGCAAATCCGCCTTCGGCCGCCCTACCAGACAGCGGCAGTGCAACGTCGAGCACCGCCGGGTCCACCACCAGCGGTCGCTGCGACTGCGGCAGTCGGGCGCTGATTTCCGCGTCGAGCAGCGACGACAACTCGGCCACCAACCCGGCGGGCAGCGGCGGCCGCTCGTCCGGCCCGACCCACGCGCGCCGCGAGCGGCCCACGTACATCCGGGCGGACGCGGGCGTCAGCCGGTTGCCGACATGCTCCCGCAGCGAGAGGAGCACCCGGCCCGACGCCGAGCCGAGCGCACCGGTGACTGCTTCTACGACAACGGTTCGCTCCGACGCCGACGCCAGCCGCAGCAGCCGGTCCGCGGATCGAAGGAGCATTCCCGGCGCGGCCGACAGCACCGATGCGGCCGGACCGATGGCTCCGGCCCGGATCGCCGCCTCCGCGCGGCCGGCGAGGTTGCGTACCCGGCGCTCGCCACGCGCGACCGCGAACACCTCCTGCGCGTGCGGCCACTGGTCGTACTCGTGCGGGTGCAGCCGCTCCCCGAGCCGCTTCCACCGTTCCGCGTAGCGCACGACGTCACCGAGCTTGTCCGGGCTCGCACCGACGACCTTGTTCAGCGCGGCCAGAAGCATCCGCCGCTCCGGGCGCCGGAAGGCACGGAATCGCGTGGGTGTCACGAGCGAGGCGTCCCCGCCGGAGACCTGGCAGGCAAGGCGCAGCACGTCGGTCGTCGTGTCCACGCCGAGCAGCGGCCGGCCGAGGACGAGCCGGATCCCGTTGAGCACGGCACGGTTCTCCCGTACCGGGATCTCGGCCGGCTGCGGGCCGTCTACGCAGGCGACCGCGAGCTCGCTGAGGATCGCCAGGTCCGCCTCGCCGTGTGGTGTCGAGCTACCGGCCAGGGCCAGATAGAGCCGCGCCGCCTCCACGTCGGCGGTGTCGCCGAGACGCAGCAAGGTCACCCGGTCGCCGGCTGCGGTGATCAGCTCGTCGTGCGCGGCCAATAGCTCGGCGTAGGTGTGCTGGTAGGTCCCGTAGGCCGGCAGGTCGAGCAGATTCACCCCGCCCGAGGCGACGGCGTCCCGCAGCTGCGCGTCGGTCGTCGTGCCGCCGCCGGTGGGTACGGCCGCCCGTAGCCGGCCCGTCCAGAACTCGATGGTGTCCGGCACGTCGTCCGGGAAGCCGATGAAATAGGCATTGTGCTGGACATGGTCGCCGACCAGTTCGCGCACCGCCGACACGACCGTGGCGGCGAGGTCCATCGCCGACGCGGGGGCCAGGGCGCCGATGTGCTCCAGCAGAGCCCGCGACGCTGAGAACCCGACATCGAGCAACGCCGCGTCCAGTTGGCGGGCCACCGACGTGCCGTCGCCAGCCGCGCCAGAGCTCGCCGGCACGCGCAGTGTCTTCTGGATGATCAGCTTCTCGAGCACACGGTCCTCCGTTCCGGTCGACTCCGGCAGTTGTCGGCCTGCAGCCACAGCACAGTGGGTCGCCGGGGACTCGAACCCCGAGCCCTTCGATCCAACTAGGAGAAGGAAGCGCCCCCATGACCGCACCGGCGAAGAGCGGACGCGCTACTCAGTCGAATGCTCTATCCAGTTGAGCTAGCGACCCAGATGTCGATCATCGCACCGTCCGAGTCGACATCGCTATCGAGTTTCGGGGTCACTGCCGGACACGCGGACATCGGGGGTGCCGTTCCCGGGCGGTGACGGCAATGCCCGCAAGCCCGTCAACCTGGAGAACTTCGACGTGACCTTCGACAACCTGTGCGTGCTGGGTGCAGCTGCCGCTGGTCGTCGTGTCGTGGCCTGTCAGCGCGCCGGACTTGGATGGATCTCCTCCAGCGGAGGCAGCGCCCGAACGGGCTCTCCGATCGAGTAGACCTCCAGGTACGACAGGTACCCGTTGTCGACAAGCAGAACGACCCCGGCGTATTGGTCACCGACGCTGATGTCAGCCGAGACGGGAGCGCTGGAGATCACGGGAGCTGCGACGGTGGCGCTGGTATCGACCCGGAGGCTGACTGTCGCGCAGCCGCAGTCGCATACACCGACCACCGCGGTATGGAGCAGTTGGGCGCGTAGCTGCTCGCTTCCGGGGAAGTCCACGCTGAGCAGTTTGTCGATGACGGCATGCTCGATCATGGTCAGGCCGCGAGGTGTCCCGGGGTTCACGCTCGGCCGTTCCACGTCGCCTTGATCAGGCCGGTGACGAAGATGTCGCCATCGTCGGACAGCGTCACCACATCTAGATGTACCCCGAGATCGTCCTGGCGTAGCCGGTGGGCCGCGCGGTGGTGGTAGCGCAGCTTGTCCTGCCAGATGTGCACGAGCGCTTCGCCGACCCCAGTCGGAGTTCTGCCGGGTTTGACGGTGCACGATGCGATGAGTAGGCAGTCCGGGTCACCGGTCTGGTGAACCGTGATCTGCTCGAACAGTTCGGCCATGGACAAGTAGGCGTCGAAGTCGATGCTCATCCCGTCCAGGTTGTCGCCGGCGCTGGGGCTGCCGGCTGTCATCATCTGCCGTTTGGCCTCATCGAACAGCTCCTCGGTCACGCCGTCACCTGCCGCCCGTCGCGGCGCAAGACGTGGCCGAGGACTTCATGCAGTTCGGTTTCGACCAGGTCCAGCAGGTCGCCGCCGAACACGCATAGCGACGACTCCCACGGATGGCCGAAGGTGCCGAACCGGAAGTCCTCCGCGAGGTAGATGTAGTAGTCGCCGTCGGGGTACGGCGACAACGGCCAACCGGGCTGGCCTGGCGGGTCGATGTTCTCAGGCCCGATGAGGCTGGGCCAAACGCGGTAGCAGGGGTGCTGCCAGTCCAGGCACAGGATCGAGCCCGTGGCGACCAGCGTGGTAAGCCCGGCGTGGACAACCTCGCTCAGGCGATCCAGACGCGCGTAGCCGGGATCGTCGTCGAGGCTGTTCAGGCTCCAGGTGACCGACGGGGTCGGCTCGGCGATGGCGGGGAAGTGGCGCATGCTGGGGCGGAAGTCGAACGTCGCGTAGAAGCGGTCCCAGAACGCCTTCTCGTCGCCGGTCAACTCACGGTACGCCTTGCTCGTCATCGTTGCTCTCGCTCGAATCGAATCAGGTTCGGTAGTAGTCGGCGTACAAGGCGGCCTGACCTTCGACTGTGTGTGAAGCCGGTGAAGTCGCCTGCCGCCTCAGCGTGGCGGATGTGCTCCAGCGCGTTTGCGGCAATCTCGGAGCGTTCGGCGGCCAGGTACGCCGTCGTCTCAGCCAGGCCCTGACCGCATAGCAGCTGGACGTGGATCGAGCAGGCCGCGTCCCAGCTCGACGACCTCGCCCGCGAGACCGGAAGGACGTCGCTGAGGGCGCCGGCGTTGAACAGCTGGACGCAGCACAGCTTCATCACCTCCGTGTCGCCGCCGCCCTGGCTCTGACGTTGGAGCTCGGCCTGCGCCTGAAGTAGCTCCCGAATGTGATCGAGGTGCTGCGGGGCCGGATGCAGGCCACTGCGGTGCAGGATCTCATCCTCGATCACGGTCGTCCGGTCCGTTCAGCCGACGGGCCGGAACTCGTGGACGACCTCGATCAGCCCGACGATGTGCCGGTGAGACAACGAACCCAAATCCAATGACCATTGCCCACTGGACCATGGCGGTGTGGTGTTCGGTATGGGCTCTGACAGAAGCCGGCCCGGGGGCCTACCAGCCCTCGCTGACAACTGCGTCGAGCGGCTGTCGGTGATGCAGGGCTACCTGTTCGCGCCGGCCCTCCCGCCGAGAAGCTCCCGAGGCTGGTCGCCGAAGCGAGGCCGCCGTGATGTCTGACGTCACCGGCTTGAGCCGGGGCCGAGGGTCGACTGCCCGCGGGTGCGCGGGCTGCGCGAACACGCCCTCCACACGACGCCGCTAAGTCGCCGGCGACCGTGCCCGCGTCCGCGTCTGTCCTCGTCACAGCGTTTCCAGGAGAGGCTGACTCCGCCCGCCCCGGGAATAGGGGCAGATGTGGGAGAGTTGACGTCCTGCAGGTCGTGATTTTGCGTGTTTCAGTAGTTGATCTTTTGACATCCGCGGATCAGGTAGCGCGGGTGGTTTCGTCTTCCTCTTCGGGCGGATGTGGCCGCCGGGGCAACGGCTCGGATAGCCGCAGGGTGCGGCTCCCACTCCCAAGGAGGAGACATATGGCACAGGGCACTGTGAAGTGGTTCAACGACGACAAGGGCTTCGGCTTCATCTCCGTCGACGATGGCAGCGCCGACGTCTTCGTCCACTTCTCTGAGATCCAGTCGAACGGCTTCCGCAGCCTCGCCGAGAACCAGCGGGTCGAGTTCGACATCGTGCAGGGCCAAAAGGGCCCGCAGGCAGCGGGCGTACGTGTCCTCTGAGCAATCGTGATCATGGCCGGAACCCGTCGGGCTCCCGGCTATGTCGCTAACGGGCCAGCACGACCCACACCGAATCTCAGATAGGAGTCGCATGGGCGCGACCAGTCCGCCGACGGTCGTCGATCGCCTCGATGTCCCCCGCACCGTGAACGAACCCAAGCCGCTGCTTGCCGCGCCGCAGACCAGAGCAGGTGCGGTCGCGATCTGGATCTTCGTGATCACCCCGTTCATCGCTCTCCTCGCCGCCATGCCGGTCGCGTGGGGCTGGGGGCTGTCCGGGGTCGACCTGACCTTGGCGATCTCCACCTATCTGATCAGCGGGTTCGGCATCGCGGCCGGGTATCACCGCCACCTGACCCACGGGTCGTTCAAGGCGCGGCGCGGGCTGCGCATCGCGCTGGCCGTGGCCGGATCGCTCGCCGTCGAGGGTTCGCCGACCCAGTGGGTCGCCAACCACCGCCGCCATCACGCCTTCTCCGATCGCGAAGGCGACCCCCACTCGCCTTGGCGCTACGGCACCAGCGTCGCCGCGGTGCTCAAGGGCCTGTTCCACGCCCACATCGGCTGGATGTTCCGGCGAGAGCTGAGCAACCGGTCCCGCTTCGCCCCGGACCTGCTCGCCGACCGCGACATCCGCGTGGTCGACCGCCTCTTCGGGCCACTGGTCGCGGTGTCCCTGCTCACGCCCGCCCTGATCGGCGGCCTGGTCACCGGCACGTGGGCGGGCGCGTTGAGCGCCTTCTTCTGGGCCGGGCTGGTCCGGATGGCCGTGCTGCACCACGTCACCTGGTCGGTGAACTCCATCTGCCACGTCGTGGGCGACCGGCCCTTCGTCAGCAAGGACCGGGCCACCAACTTCTGGCCCCTGGCGATCCTCTCCTTCGGCGAGAGCTGGCACAACTCCCATCACGCCGATCCCACCGGAGCCCGCCACGGGGTCCTGCGCGGCCAGCTCGACCCCGCCGCCCGGCTCATCTGGATCTTCGAGAAGCTCCGGCTGGCCCGCGACGTGCGTTGGCCGGTGCCCGAACGGCTCGACGCGAAGCGTGCGCGGTAGGGCTGCGCTCTTCTCCGGTGGCCGTATGTCCGCACTGGTGCGAGCCTATGAGCACTGGTGCTGGTCTATGAAGGGTCGGACATCGAGGCCGAGTGGGAAACCTCCTTGTCTCTGCCTTTTGCCGTCCGCCGTGGACGGACAAGCTCCTCCCGATGCAATGACGCGCCACGGACGGGCTGCCTAACGCAGGGGCATCCGCCACTGCGGCACGAACGGGCGACCGACGCTGGGTATGGACGGTGATGAGTGCCTCCGACGCCGCGCCTTGTCAGCGGCATAGAGCGTCCGCTCGCGTCGCGTAAAGAGTTCCCCCGCCTACGTTCGCCTTGCGATGATCCAGTGGTGACCTCCTACGTGTCCCACACCACCGTGGATTGTGCCGACGCCTACGCCTTGTCTCGTTGGTGGCAAGGCGTTCTCGACTACAGCGAGAACGCGGACGATCCGAACGAGCCCGGCCACGAGGAATGCATGATCTACTCCCGGGACGGGCGGCACCGCCTGCTCTTCATCGAGGTGCCGGAAGTGAAGCAGGTCAAGAACAGGATCCATCTCGACTTGCGTCCTGTCGACGGCACGCGCGACGCCGAGCTGGCGCGGCTGACCGGGCTCGGTGCGGCCGTCGTGGCTGACCGCCGCGAGGCCGACGGAACGGGCTGGGTTGTGCTTGCCGATCCGGAAGGCAACGAGTTCTGCATTCTTCGCAGCGACGCCGAGATCGCCGGCGGGCGGCCATGACGGCGTTGGGCTCGCCGATGTAGCCGGTCGCTACGTCCGCTCATCGGCTACTTGTTCACTTGCCCTATGACCGGTGTCTGGCGAGGCTCGGTCTAGGCGCCCGGGCTGTCGCTCTCTCATCGGCTGCCCACGCTGGTCGTGTGGCTCTGTTCTGGCCTGCGCAGTCCCGGGCGTCGCCCCAGGGCGGGGAGAGGCTCAAGAGGGGTTTGCTCGGCTCGAAGTAGCGTTGCCCTCCCGGCTCGACAACCTGGACAGGATCGAGCATCGGAGGACTCGAATGAGCCCAGCAGATCATGTAGTCATCGGCCTGGACCCGCACAAACGCTCGGTGACGATCGAGATCATGGCCGGCGACGAGACGGTCCTTGACGGCGGCCGCTTCGCCACGGACCCGGATGGCTACCGGGCAATGCTGCAATGCGCCAAGCAGTGGCGCACCCGGGTATGGGCGATCGAAGGATGCAGCGGGATCGGCCGGCACGTCGCGGTGCGGTTGCTCCGCGACGGCGAACACGTGGTGGACGTCCCACCGAAACTGTCGGCCAGGGCGAGGGTGTTCGTCACCGGTCAGGGCCGCAAGACCGATGCCACCGACGCGCACTCAGTCGCGTTGGTCGGCACCCGCATGGCCGGACTGCGTCCGGTCGGCGATGACGAGCAGCTCGCGGTGCTGCGGATCCTGGCCGACCGTCGCCGATCACTGGGCGAGGACCACACCCGCATGGTTTCCCAGCTGCACCAGCTGCTGTTGGAGCTGATACCCGGTGGCGCGAAGAAGGACCTGTCCGCGGCACAGGCCAAAGCCCTGCTCGCCAAAGTGCGACCCCGCGACGCCGCCGGCAAGACACGCCGCAGGGTCGCCGCAGAGTTGATCAGCGACCTCGAACGCATCTACCAGCGCAAGAGGGCCGCCGACAAGGAACTCAAGCAACTCGTCGCCGCCACCGGCTCCACCCTGATGGACCTGCACGGCATCGGCCCGTCCGGCGCAGCCAGGCTGCTGGTCGAGGTCGGTGACATCACCCGCTTCCCCAACCGAGCGCACTTCGCCTCCTGGAACGGCACAGCACCGATCGACGCCTCCTCCGGCGACCACGTCCGCCACCGCCTCTCCCGCGCGGGCAACCGGCAGATCAACCGGGTACCGCACACCATGGCCACCGTCCGACCACGCAACGCCACCGAAGGACGGGCCTACTACGACCGCAAGAAAGCAGCCGGCAAAACCTCCATGGAAGCCATGCGCTGCCTCAAACGCAGACTCTCCGACATCGTCTACCGCCACATGCTCCACGACGCCATCCCGCACGGGGTGACGGGCCCGGGAGGGCACTGGGGAACGACTACTGACTCCAGCGCGACCGGCTCACACCCCAACGCCGGCTCTTCGGACAAGCCACTTCCCGGACCCGCCACCAACCAGCCTAGAACGTTGGTCGCCGCACCGGGGACTATCTCGCTAACGGTGTTTCCGGCGATCTTGGTTAGTAGGTCTCAGCGGCTGGGAAGCGGTCGCTGAAGGTGATGGCGAAGGCGTTCAACGCGGGTTTCCAGCGCATCGTCCATCGGGTCCT
>JBARAE010001019.1:0-4633 GCA_049791715.1 Micromonospora sp. | reverse complement strand
GCCGCAGGAGGCGGCCAGCCCGATCAGCGCCGGGTCGACCGGGGTCCCGGCGGGGAGCAGCTCCTCACCGGCGTACGCCTCTTCGCCCGGCTCGCGCCACTCCGGGTTCGGCCGTGGGGTGCCGGCGACCCGGCCGTCAGCCGTCCGGGTGGACTCCTCGATGCGCAGGATGGCGGTGGCGCCCTCGGGCACCATCGCGCCGGTGGCGATCTCGAGGGTGGTGCCGTCGGCGCTCAGCGCGGGAGGCGTGCTGCCGGCGAGCACCTGCCCGACCATCTCCCACGGACCGTCCCCGCGCACCGCCCAGCCGTCAACGCTTGACGTGGGGAACGCGGGCAGGTCGGTACGGGTGGTCAGCGGCTCGGCGAGGGTGTGGCCGTCGGCGTCGGCGAGTGGCCGGTTGACCGCGGGGAGCGCGGCGGCGAGGCCGACCGCGTACACCCGGGAACGGGCCTCCTCCCATCCGGCCGGCGGCGGCGCGGCGACCTGCTCCGCGGCAGCTGCGGTTTCCGTGCTCATCCGCCGAGCCTATCGCCGACGAGCTGGCCGACGGCTCCAGGGCGCTGCGCGGCGTCAGACCGGCCTTCATTCGGTCCGGAGCGCCGCCTGGCGGCGCGCAGGCCGAATTATGGCCGCCAGCCGAGCTTGAGTTGTCGAAGCGCTGTCAGTGGTCACCGCCACGGAGCTGGTCGACGGTGTGCGCCAGGATCGGCCCGAGTACGGCGAGGCCGTCCTTCGCGCCGCCGGTCGAACCGGGCAGGTTGACCACCAGCATCCGACCGGCCACCCCGGCGAGGCCGCGGGACAGGGCGGCGGTGGGCACCTTGTCCCGGCTGTGCGCGCGGATCGCCTCCGCGATGCCGGGAATCTCGTAGTCGAGCAGCTCCCGGGTGACGTCGGGGGTCCGGTCGGTCGGCGTGACGCCCGTCCCACCGCTGGTCAGCACCACGTCCACCCCGTCGGCCCGGGCCGCGCGCAGCGCCGCGCCGACCGGTTCGCCGTCGGGCACCACGACCGGCTCGTCGACCTGGCAGCCCAGTTCGCGCAGCCCGGCGACGAGGAGCGGGCCGCTGGTGTCGGCGTACACCCCGGCGGCGGCCCGGTTCGAGGCGACGATCACCCGGGCCCGGATCACGGCCGGTCCTCCGGCCGCACCCACTCGCCGGTCTTGCCGCCCTCCTTGCGGAGCACGCGCACCGCCTCCACCGAGGCGGCCGGGTCGACGGCCTTGACCATGTCGACCAGGGCGAGCCCGGCGACGGCCACCGCGGTCAGCGCCTCCATCTCCACGCCCGTCCGGTCGGCGGTCTTCGCGGTGGCGGTGATCTCGACGGTGTCCGCGGTGAGCCGCAGGTCGACGGTCACCCCGTGCAGGGCGATCGGGTGACAGAGCGGGATCAGGTCGGGGGTGCGCTTGGCGCCCATGATGCCGGCGAGCCGGCCGACGGCGAGCGCGTCGCCCTTGGGCAGGCCGTCGCGGCGCAGCAGCTCGACCACCTCGGCGGTGGTGCGCAGCCGGCCTGCGGCGACGGCCAGCCGGCCGGAGACCGGCTTGGCGGAGACGTCGACCATCCGGGCCGCGCCGGCCGGGTCGACGTGGGTGAGCTGCGCGGGATCGGTCACGGCCGCGAGCCTATCTTTCCGGTACGGCGTGCACCGCGAAGGTGCCGAGGAGCCGCATTTCCCGGCGTCCGAGCTCCGGTCTCGGAAACCTTGGCGGTGGCGTGCGGCTCCCCTGATCCTCTCCGAGACTTGACCTGAAGCGTTGATGAATCCGGGAGTGATGGCCGCCAGACTGATACCGGTGCAACCGCCGGAAGACAGGTAACCGCGACAACGTTCGGCAGTTGATCGGATACCCAGGGAAACCTGGTGGCGCTCTCCGCGCATCGACGGTGAACGCACAGTTATGAATAGCCGCGTTGTTGGCTCATATTGAATATAGAGACATTTACAGTGTCCAAACCCCTCGTTCCTGGCTTAAGCTCCATTCACCAATCAAGCGGCATACGCCCGACAATTGGTGAGCACTCAGGGCGAAGGAGGTAACGACATGCGCGGCAACGACTGGAACTGAACTCGATCCCTGGGAAGCACGTCTGTCCGGAGGTAGGCTGCTCACGGCGGACGCGGCCCGGGGAGGGACGTGACTCTTTCCGAGCGACGAAACAATGAGGCCGATAGGCGGTTGAGCCGCCTCGTCGGTCTCGTCGTCGTTGTGGCGGCGTTGACCGTGGTCGCCTCGGCTGGCTTGGCGTTCTCCTCGCCGCTGATCGGGACGTTCAGCGGCGTATCGACCCTGGTCATGCTGACGTTCACCATCGCGGTCGGCACCCTCGTCAAGGCCCGCGTCCGGATCCGGTCCACGACGCACTCGATCAGCTGGAACGAAACAGCTCTGGTGCTCGCCCTGGCGATCGCACCCGCTCCGTGGGTGGTGCTCTGCGTCGCCGTCGGAGTCACCCTCGCATCCCTGCAGCTCCCGCCGATCAAGCTGGCCTTCGGCGTCGGAAAGAACGTCCTGATCGCCGCCGGCGCGGGCGCCGTTTTCTCGGCCGTCGGCTGGACCGAGTTCCCCCGGGATCCGGCGGAGATCGTCGCCCCGCTGGCCCTCGTCTACGTCGTCGCCGCGCTCCTCGACGAACTGCTGGCCATCCCCGTGATCGCCCTCGCCTCCGGTAACCGGATCCTGCAGCACTTCCGCAGCAACCTCGACCTGCGCATCGCCGGCTACGCCGTACGGTTCGGCGTCGCGATCTCCACACTGCTCATCCTCCGGGCGGACCCCCGCCTCCTGCTGGCCGTGCCCCCGCTGGTGCTCAGCCTGCACCTCGCCTATTCCACCCGGATCCGGACCCGCACCGAACAGCAGGCCTGGCAGCGGCTGGCCCAGGCGACCGACGCGCTCAATGTGGTCGACCTCGACCAGGTGCTCACCACCGCCATCACCCAGGCCGCCGAACTCTTCTCCGCCGACGAGGTGGAGATCGAACTGCGAAACGCCGGCCGTACGGTTCGCGGCAGCACGGCCGGACTCACCTACGACGGGGATGCGTCCCAGCCCAGCAAGGTCGGCGTGACGGTCATCCCGACTCCGCTGCTGGGGCACGACGCCACGGTCGATCTCGGCGTGCTCCGGCTGCGGTTCGCCGGCCCCGTCCAGCTGTCCGAGCGGGAGCGGTACACCCTGCGGACCTTCGCCTCCGCGCTCTGCACCGCCGTCCGGAACGCGCAGGCGTACGCCGAGCTGGCCCGGATCGCCGAGGAGCACGCGCACGCCGCCACCCACGACTCCCTCACCGGCCTGGCCAACCGGCGCCAGCTCCTCGACGAGGGCACCGAGCAGCTCACCAACCGGCACGCCGACGGGGTGACCGCACTGGTGCTGATCGACCTCAACCACTTCAAGGAGGTCAACGACACGCTCGGCCACGGCGCCGGGGACCGGGTGCTGGTGCAGGTCGCGGACCGGCTGCGCGGTGCCGCCCGCCCGGACGACCTGGTGGCCCGGCTCGGCGGCGACGAGTTCGCCGTACTGCTGCGGGGGCTGCCGGCCCCGGCGGTGGCCACCCCCCGGGCGGAGGCGCTGCTCGCCGCGCTGCACGAGCCACTCGACCTGGACGGCATGCGGATCAGCGTGGAGGCCAGCGGTGGCATCGCCGTCGCGCCGGCCGCCGGTGGGATGACCGAGCTGCTCCGTCGGGCCGACGTGGCGATGTACCAGGCGAAGCGGGCCGGCCTGCGGATCTCCACGTACGCCCCGACGCGCGACACCGCCGACCTGGGCCAGCTCACCCTCAACGGCGAACTGCCCCGGGCGGTCGCCGACCACGAGTTCACCGTCAACTTCCAGCCCATCGTCGACCTGGCCACCGGCGAGGTCACCGGCGCGGAGGCGCTGGCCCGCTGGCACCACCCGACGCACGGGATGATCGACCCGCTGCGCTTCCTGGAGGCGGTGGAACGCTCCGGCCTGCTGCCGGCGTTCGCTGAGGCGATCCTCGACCAGGCGCTCCTCGCGGCGGGCACCTGGCGCGACGCGGGCTTCGACCTGCCGGTGTCGGTGAACGTCTCGCCGCGCAGCCTGCTCGACGCCCGCTTCCCCGGTGCGGTGCTGGCCCGGCTCCGCGCGCACGACCTCCCGCCGGATCGGCTGGTGCTGGAGCTGACCGAGACGCTGACCCTCAGCCAGCTCGACGTCGTCGACCAGGTGCTCAGCCGACTGCGCGAATCCGGTGTCCGACTCGCCCTCGACGATTTCGGCACCGGTTACTCCTCCCTCTCCCTGCTCTCCCGCATTCCGGTGCACGAGTTGAAGATCGACCGCAGCTTCGTGACCGCCATGGACAGTTCAGCCGAGGCCGCCGCCGTGATCCGTTCCACCCTGGACCTCGGCCGCAGCCTCGACCTGGCCGTGGTGGCCGAGGGGGTGGAGAGCGAGCCGCAGCGGCGGGCGCTCTGGGAACTGGGCTGCATCGCCGGGCAGGGTCATCTCTTCGCCCGACCGCTGCCGGCCGGCACGCTGCTCGCCGCCCTCCAGCGCGGAGCCGGTGGACGCCCGGGTGCCCTCGCTACCCCGTTGCACGACGCCGGAGCGGTGATCCGCCTCCCCGGCCGCCGCCAGGGCGGCCGC
>JBARAE010001018.1:0-9304 GCA_049791715.1 Micromonospora sp. | reverse complement strand
CGCCCAACCCGCCGGCCGCACCGGCGCCGGGCAGCGCGCCGAACCCCGGCGGGCAGCCGGGCAGCTCGCGTTCGAGCACGCCCGCGAAGCGCTCCAGCGCGGCGTCGAGCAGCAGCACGTCCTCCCGGCTGGCACCCTTCTGCGGGCCGAAGACGTTGCTGGCGCCGTGCAGGCCGAGCAGCGGGTTGTCCACGTCGGTGGCGGCGATCAGGGTGGCCCCGCGCAGCCGGGGGGACCCGTCCAGCGCGGCGACGGCGGCCAGCGCCGCGCCGCCGTACGGCAGGGCCCGGCCGGCCTCGTCGAGCGGAGTGACGCCGAGGGCGGTGAGCATGCCGGCACCGCCGTCGTTCGTGGCGGAGCCGCCCAGCCCGATGACCAGCGTTCGCGCCCCGCTCTCCACTGCTGCGGCGACCAGCAGCCCGAGACCGTACGAGGTGGTGGTCTTCGGGTCGCGCTCGTCGGCGGTGAGGAGGTGCAGCCCGCACGCCTGGGCGCTTTCCAGGTACGCGGTGCCGTCGTCGGTGAGCAGGATCTCACCGGCGGCCGGGCGGCCGAGCGGGTCGACGGTGGGTACGGGCAGCCGCCGGCCGCCGAGAGCCTCGGCGAGGACGGCGGCGAAGCCGGGGCCGCCGTCGGCGAGCGGCCGGAGGACCAGGTCGTCACCGGCGACGACTTCCCGCCAGCCCTCGGCGACCGCGGTGGCGACGTCCTGGGCCGGCAGCGTGCCGGCGAACTTGTCGGGACAGAGCAGCACGCGCATGCCCAGCAGTGTGGCAGCACACACCGGCGGAGGCTGCGCGCCGGCCACGCTGTGGGACCATGGGAGGCGTGACTTCGACCTGGGTTGAGCCCTCCAACACCGCGACTGCGCTGCTGCTCCTCTGCCGCGGCAGCGACCCCGCCACCGAGCGTGGCGTGGAGTGTCCGGGTGATCTGCCGGCGCCGAGCGACCCGGACCTGGTGGCCCGGGCGGCGGCGGCCAAGGCGGCGCTCGGCACGAAGGTGTTCGTGCTGGGCCATCACTACCAGCGCGACGAGGTGATCCAGTTCGCCGACGTGACCGGCGACTCGTTCAAGCTGGCCCGCGAGGCGGCGGCCCGCCCCGACGCCGAGTACATCGTCTTCTGCGGTGTGCACTTCATGGCCGAGAGCGCCGACATCCTCACCTCGGACGCGCAGAAGGTCATCCTGCCCGACCTCGCCGCCGGCTGCTCGATGGCCGACATGGCGGTGCTGTCGCAGGTGGAGACCGCCTGGGACGTGCTCACCGAGCTGGGCGTCGCCCAGGACACCGTCCCGGTGACGTACATGAACTCCTCGGCGGACATCAAGGGCTTCGTCGGCCGTAACGGCGGCGTGGTCTGCACCTCGTCGAACGCGAAGCGGGCGCTGGACTGGGCGTACCAGCAGGGTTCGAAGGTGCTCTTCCTGCCCGACCAGCACCTGGGCCGCAACACGGCCGTGCTGGAGATGGGCTTCTCGCTGGACGACTGCGTGCTCTACGACCCGCACAAGCCGAACGGCGGGCTCACCCCGGAGCAGCTGCGGGACGCGAGGATGATCCTCTGGCGCGGCCACTGCTCGGTGCACGGCCGGTTCACGCTGGACAGCGTCAACGAGGTGCGCGAGCGGGTGCCGGGGGTCAACGTGCTGGTGCACCCGGAGTGCCGGCACGAGGTGGTCACCGCCGCCGACCACGTGGGTTCCACGGAGTACATCATCAAGACCATCGAGGCGGCCCCGGCCGGCTCGGCGTGGGCGGTGGGCACCGAGCTCAACCTGGTTCGCCGGCTGGCCCTGGCGCACCCGGACAAGCAGATCATGTTCCTCGACAAGGCGGTCTGCTACTGCTCGACGATGAACCGGATCGACCTGCCGCACCTGGTGTGGGCGCTGGAGGAGCTGGTCGCTGGCCGGGTGGTCAACCAGATCACGGTCGACCCGGAGACGGCGCACCACGCGCGGGTCGCCCTGGACCAGATGCTCGCCCTCCCGGGCGCCGACACCCCTCCGCCCACCACGGTCTGATCACCGTCGGTCACATCGCTGGTACGGAAACGCGCCGGAAACCCCGGTTCGTGCCCTGCCTGGCGATGTGACCGATTCCCTTTTCGTCACCGAGGGCTATGCTGCCGGGGCGACGACACACGCGGGCCCGTTTTCACGTGGCCCCATTCCGGGTAGCGATGCAGATCGTGGGCCCCACCATCGAAACGGCAGCACCAACGCGCTGGAGGTTGCGTTGACCGACGACGTCCTGGTCGTACACGGAGGCACTCCGCTGCAAGGGCGGATCCGCGTGCGCGGCGCGAAGAACCTCGTGTCCAAGGCGATGGTCGCCGCCCTGCTGGGCGACACCCCCAGCCGGCTGTACGACGTGCCGCGGATCAGGGACGTCGAGGTGGTCCGGGGTCTGCTCGGCCTGCACGGGGTCAAGGTGACCGACGGCGAGGAGGACGGCGAACTCGTCTTCGACCCGTCGAACGTCGAGAGCGCCAGCACCGACCAGATCAACGTGCACGCCGGCTCCAGCCGGATCCCGATCCTGTTCTGCGGCCCGCTGCTGCACCGGCTCGGCCACGCCTTCATCCCGGACCTGGGCGGCTGTCACATCGGGCCGCGCCCGATCGACTTCCACCTCCAGGCGCTGCGGGAGTTCGGCGCGACCGTCGACAAGACCCCGGAGGGGCTGCACCTGTCGGCACCCAACGGCCTGCACGGCACGAAGTTCGCCCTGCCGTACCCGAGTGTGGGCGCCACCGAGCAGGTGCTGCTGACCGCGGTGATGGCCGAGGGCGTCACCGAGCTGCGCAACGCCGCGGTGGAGCCGGAGATCATCGACCTGATCTGCATCCTGCAGAAGATGGGCGCGATCATCAAGGTGCACACCGACCGGGTGATCGAGATCCAGGGCGTCAAGCGGCTCAGCGGCTACACCCACCGGCCGATCCCGGACCGCATCGAGGCGGCGAGCTGGGCGGCGGCCGCGCTGGCCACCCGCGGGCACGTCGAGGTGCTCGGCGCCCAGCAGGTCGACATGATGACCTTCCTCAACATCTTCCGTTCGGTCGGCGGCGCGTACGAGGTGACCGACGCCCGCCCGCCGAAGCTGGGCGACCCGGGCCAGGAGGGCGGCATCCGCTTCTGGCACCCGGGCGGCGAGCTGAACGCCGTGGCCCTGGAGACCGACGTCCACCCCGGCTTCATGACCGACTGGCAGCAGCCGCTCGTGGTGGCGCTCACCCAGGCCCGCGGCCTGTCGATCGTCCACGAGACGGTCTACGAGCAGCGGCTGGGCTACACCGAGGCGCTGAACTCGATGGGCGCGAACATCCAGGTCTACCGGGACTGCCTGGGCGGTACCCCGTGCCGGTTCGGCCGGCGCAACTTCAAGCACTCCGCGGTGATCGCCGGTCCGAGCAAGCTGCACGCGGCCGACCTGGTCATCCCCGACCTCCGTGCCGGCTTCAGCCACCTGATCGCGGCGCTCGCCGCCGAGGGCACCTCCCGGGTGTACGGCGTCGACCTGATCAACCGGGGCTACGAGGACTTCGAGGCGAAGCTGGCCGACCTGGGCGCGCACGTCGAGCGTCCGTAACGTCACAGCGTTCTTTTCGCGCCCGGTGCACCCGCGATGTGCACCGGGCGCGGCTGTTTGGCTACCCTTGCCCGCGTGTCGCTGTTTCGCCGCAAGTCCGCCGACCTCGTTGAGGAGTCCGTCACCTCGGTGACGACCGACGAGGAGTCCACCGCTGCCCGTTCGCGGGGTTACACGCCCAGCAAGAAGGAGCTGGGCGTGGTGACGCCGAAGCGGCCCACCGCCGGCCGGCGGCCGGGCACGCCGAGCAAGCCGCTGACCAAGGACGAGGCGCGGGAGCAGCGCCGCACGGCCCGGGCCGAGGCGGCGGCGGAGTTCCGGCGCGAGGGCGGCCCGCGGGACCGTGGCCCGGAGCGGCTGCTGGCCCGTAACGTGGTCGACTCCCGGCGGACGGTCGGCACCTGGTTCTTCGGCGGCGCGCTGATCGTGCTGGTCGGCTCGAACGCCGCGATGCCGCCGGTCGTCCGGCTGATCTCCAACATCCTCTGGGGTGCGCTGGCGATCGGTGTGGTGATCGACTCCATCCTGATCTCGCGGAAGATCAAGAAGCTGGTCCGCGAGCGCTTCCCGAAGAGCACCGAGCGGATGGGCTCGCTCTACCTGTACGCGATCATGCGGTCGATCACGTTCCGCCGGATGCGCGCGCCCGCACCGCAGGTCAACATCGGCGACAAGATCTGACCCGCTCCCGCTCCGACCTGGCCCCTTCCCGCAGCCGCGGGGAGGGGCTTTGTCACGGCACCCCGAGCAGGCGCAGCAGCGCGGTGCTGGCCGCGGCCGCCACGACAACCAGCACGAAGGGCGCCCGGCGCCAGGCGAGCAGCACCCCGACGAGCACCCCCGTCGGACGGGCGTAGCCGGCGAAGGCCGCACCCTCGGTCAGCGCGGCGGTCGCCGCCAGCGCGGCCAGCAGGGCGGCGGCCGCGACCGGCAGCAGTTGCCGGGACCAGTCGGGCAGGTCCAGCCGGTCCCGCAGCAGGACACCGGCGGCCCGGAAGCCGTACGTGCCGGCGGCCAGGGCGAGGATCACCGCGATCAGCACGACACCTCCCCAGCCCGGACGACCTGCCCCGATGCGGCGTCCCGTGGGCCCTCGGCATCAGCGGCGGCGGGCGCGTCGGTGCGGGACGCCCGGCGGAGGCGTACCAGCGGCACGACGAGGGCGGCGAGGGCGAGCAGGACCGGCATCCCGGCCGGCAACAGCGGGGTCGCCAGCACGGCGAGCGCCGCCCCGGCCAGCGCCACCCGGCGGGTCTCCGGCTCACGCAGGGTGGGCAGCAGCAGGGCGATCAGCCCGGCCGGGAAGGCGGCGTCGAGGCCTAGGGCGGCCGGGTCACCGACCGCCCCGCCGGCGAGCACACCGAGCACGGTGCCGGCGTTCCAGGACAGGAAGAGCAGCGTCCCGGCGAGCCAGAACGCGTGCCGGCGCGCCGCGCCGGTGGGTCGGGCCAGCGCGAAGGCGGTCGCCTCGTCGGTCATCAGGTGGCTGCCGAGCAGCCGCCGCCAGCGTTGCCGGCCGAGGCTGTCGCCGAGGGTCAGGCCGAACGGCAGGTGGCGGGCGTTGAGCAGCAGGCCGGCCAGGACGGCGGCCAGCGGGCTCCCGGCGGCCACCAGCCCGACCGCCATGAACTGCGCGCCGCCGGCGTAGACGACGACGGACATCGCCACCGTCGCCCAGACGGGCAGGCCGGCGGCGACCGCCATCGCGCCGAAGGAGGCCCCGACCGCGACCATCGCCGCGCCGATCGCCGCGACGTCGCGGAGCATCGCCCCGTCGGCCGTTCGCTCTGGCGTACGCATGTCCATTATGATGAACGCAGCACCTCGCGTTCGTCAAACCGAACAAACCGACCTATGGAGCGAACAGTGGCCGTGGAACCGGCTCCGCCGTTGGCGACCATCGCCGCCGCCCTGCGTCGTGAACGTGAGCGGGCCGGCATCTCGCTGACCGAGCTGGCCCGCCGGGCGGGCATCGCCAAGTCCACCCTCTCCCAGCTCGAGTCGGGCGTGGGCAACCCCAGCGTGGAGACCCTGTGGGCGCTGGGGGTGGCGCTCGGCATCCCGTTCAGCCGCCTGGTCGAACCGCCCGTGGACGCCGTCCGGGTCATCCGCGCAGGCGAGGGACCGCGGGTGCGCTCCGAGCACGCCGACTTCAGCGCCACGCTGCTCGCCGCCGGCTCCGCGCACGGCCGGCGCGACGTCTACCTGATGGAGCTGGAGCCGGGCACCGTCCGGGTCGCCGAGCCGCACACGCCGCGCAGCGTCGAACACATCGTGGTCGGTGCCGGCCGGATGCGGGTCGGCCCGGAGTCGGAGCCGGTCGAGCTCGGCCCCGGCGACTACGTGACCTTTCCCGGCGACGTGCCGCACCGGTACGAGGCCCTGACCCCCGGCACCTTCGCGGTCCTGGTGATGGAGCACCCCTGACGGCCAGCCCCGGCGATCATGGACTCGTGGCGCCCGATTTAGTGCCTATGTGGCCTTCGTCAGGTGCCACACCTCCATGATCGACGCGGGCATCCCAGCGGTCGTCGGCGGGGGCCCGGTAGAGGCGGGCGACGACCTCCTCGATGTCCGGCTCGACGATCGAGATGTCCCGCAGCGCGGTCAGGCCGGCCAGGCCGGCGACCACCTGGGCGACGCTCGCCGACTCCAGCGCGAAGACCAGCCGGCGCCCGTCCGCCTCCACCCGCTGTACCGGGGCACCGGCCAGCACCGGCGGCTCGGCCAGGGCGGTGTCCAGCTCGGCGATCACGAGGCGCCGGGAGCCGTACCGGGAGTGCAGCGCGGCGATCGAACCGTCGTGCACCACCCGGCCGTGATCGATGACCACGAGCCGGCGGCAGAGCCGCTCGATGTCGGCCAGGTCGTGGGTGGTCAGCACCAGGGTGGTGTCGCCGGCCCGGCCCAGCTCGGCCAGGAAGCTCCGGACGGCCTGCTTGCTCACCACGTCCAGACCGATGGTGGGTTCGTCGAGGAAGAGCACCTCCGGCCCGTGCAGCAGGGCGGCGGTCAGCTCGCCGCGCATCCGCTGGCCCAGGGACAGCTGCCGGACCGGGGTGTCCAGGAACTCGTCGAGGTCGAGCAGGCTGCGGCAGCGGCGCAGCCGGGCCGCGTGCTCGGCGGCCGGCACCCGGTAGACGTGCCGGAGCAGGTCGAACGAGTCGCGCAGCGGCAGGTCCCACCAGAGCTGCGAGCGCTGCCCGAAGACCACCCCGATCCGCAGCGCCAGCCGGGTGCGTTCCGCCACCGGCCGCAGCCCGCAGACCCGGGCCTCCCCCGCCGACGGCATCAGCACCCCGGTGAGCATCTTCAGCGTGGTCGACTTGCCGGCGCCGTTCGGGCCGATGTAGCCGAGCATCTCACCGCGCTCCACCCGCAGGTCCACGCCGTCGACCGCGGTCACCACCCGCTTCTCCCGGCGCAGCCGCCCGGCCTTCACCCGGACCGTGAACTCCTTGCGCAGCCCGTGCATCTCGATGACGCTCATGACCCCGTACTCCTGTAGTGCCGGACCCCGATCCGCCAGGCGCCGGCCGCGACCGCGGCGGCGACCAACGCGACGCCCGGGAACACCCAGCCGACCCAGGCCGGCAGGCCGAGCGGGTCGGCCCGGCCGAGCAACGCCAGCGCCGGGTGGTAGCTGACGAAGGCGAACCCGATCCCGTACGCGAAGATCGCCCGGAACCAGCCGCCGTAGATGGTGATCGGGTACGACGTGAAGTCGCGCCCGCCGTAGGTGACCGAGTTTGCCAGTTCGCCGGAGTCGATCCAGTAGAACGACACGATCGCCGTGGTCACGAAGATCGACCCGAAGAACACGATCGCGGCGAGCGGCGCGACCACCATCAGCGCGAGCCGGGCGGGCGTCCAGTCCAGCCCCGCCGAGGTGACCGCCACAACCAGCACGGCCAGCCCGAAGATCGCCCGAGACACCTTCCGCAGCGGCAGGTCCATCAGCAGCAGCTGGGGCAGCGCGCCCAGCGGCCGGACCAGCACGGCGTCGAGCAGCCCGGTGCGCACGTACCGGGGCAGCCGCTCGATGTTGCCGACCAGCAGGTCGGCGCTGGCGAAGCCGAAGGACGAGATGCCGACGATCACCAGCGCCTCGCGCAGTGTGAAGCCGCCCAGCTCGCGGGTGACCCCGAAGAGCACCAGGACGGTGACGACGTCGAAGACCGTCGCACCGACGTTGCCGATCAGGTCCACCACGAACGAGGTGCGGTAGGCGGCCTGCGACCGCGCCTGCGCGCCGAGCAGCGCCCGGTACGCCGCCAGGGCGCCCGGCCGCCGCCCCGCCACCAGGCCCGGCTCAGCCACCCTGGACCACCAGCTTCCGTTCGGCTCGGCGCTGCACCAGCCGGCAGGCCGCCAGGATCAGCACGGCCCAGGCGAGCTGCAGGCCGACCAGCCCGAGCTGAACGGGGGTCCGATCCCGCTCGACCAGGACGTCCAGCGGGGTCTGGAACAGGCTCGGGAACGGGGTGGCGAACCAGAGCGTGGCCTGCAGCCATTCCGGCACGAAGCGCAGCGGGAAGTAGAGCCCGGCGAGCATCCCGGAGGAGAGCGTCCAGAGGATCGTCGCGCCGCGGACGTCCTGGAGCCAGTACGCGGTGGCGTTGACCAGGTACCGGCAGCCGAAACAGAGCACCACGGCGATCACCACGGAGAGCACGAAGAGTGGCAGGGTGGCCCAGCGCCGGGGCAGGTACACGTCGAAGAAGAGCGGGCCGATCAGCACCGGAGGCAGCAGGCGGGAGATCGACGCGTACCCGGCCCGGCCCAGGTCGGTCGCGAGGTAGCTGGTCACCGGGTGGACCGGTCGGAGCAGGTCGCCGGCGATGTCACCGGTACGGATCCGGTCGGCCAGGTCGGTCCAGCCCCAGAGCAGGATCACCGCCAACAGGCCCTGTCCCACCCAGACGAAGGTGGCCAGCTGGCCCCGGTCGTACCCGGCCACGGTTCCGTCCGCGCCGGCCACGGCGAGGAAGACGTAGCAGCGGAGGAAGCCGAAGACGGTGTTGGTGACCGCTCCCGCCACGGCCGCCTGCCGGTACGTGGCGTATCGTCGGAAGCCCGACGCCGCTATCGCCCAGAATGTCCGAAACGATCGGATAACGTTTGAGTCCGTGGGCGGCACCACAGTGGCGGTGACAGAGCCCACGCCGCTACCCTCCATCCGCAGCCAGACGTGCTGGACCGGGCGACTCTACGGCACGTCGGGCCGCCCAGCGCGACAATTTTCAACGAGGTGACATCGCCGTGAGCGAGCGACGCGAGCCGGCCCCGGGGCCGCGCCGCGCGGGCGGCGACCGGGTGCCCCGATGAGTGGCGGGTACGACCGCTGGCGGGAGCCCGCCGAGCCGACCTGGGCCGCCGAACCCACCAGGGAGTGGCAGCCGGAGTTCCCTGGCCAGCGCTACCCCGGCGACATCGGCATCGAGTACCTCACCCCACCCCCTCCGCGCGGCCGGGCGGTCGTCGGCCGTGCCGAGGTGCAGCCGGTCAGCCCCGCCCCGGGCGATCCGAGCGCCAGCGCGAACCCGGTCAGCCCCGCGGCGGAGGACCGGCGCGGGTCGTACCCGGTCAGCCCGGCGCCCGACGAACGACGCGGCACGTACCCGGTCAGCCCGGCACCGGACGAACGACGCGGCACGTTCCCGGTCAGCCCGGCACAGGACGACCGGGAACGGCGCGGCACGTACC
>JBARAE010001017.1:0-1868 GCA_049791715.1 Micromonospora sp. | reverse complement strand
GACCACGACCGCCAGGGTCAGGGCCGCGCCGATGCCGAGCAGCCGGCGGACGACACGGGTGGTTGAGGTCAGCATCGTTGCTCCCCCGGGGACGGTGCCGCCCACCGGGGGCGACCAGGCGGGACGGATGCCTACCGGCCGGTAGCGCCCTGAAACTAGGCCCGCCGTCGAGCCCTGTCAATCACTTGCTGACCGAACGGTCAGCCCCGCACCGCCCACGATGGCCGGTCAGACCACGCCGTGCGCCAGCATCGCCTCCGCGACCCGGCGGAACCCGTTGATGTTCGCCCCCGCCACGTAGTCACCGGGCAGCCCGTACTCCTCCGCAGTCGCCCAGCAGCGGGCGTGGATGTCCCGCATGGTCTCCCGCAGTCGCTGCTCCGACTGCGCAAACGTCCACGAGTCGCGGCTCGCGTTCTGCTGCATCTCCAGCGCACTCACCGCCACCCCGCCGGCGTTCGCCGCCTTGCCGGGGGCGAACCTCACCCCGGCCCGGCTCAGAATGCGCACCGCCTCCGGCGTGGTCGGCATGTTCGCCCCCTCGACCACCGCCACGCAGCCGCCGGCCACCAGCGTCGCCGCCTCCGCGCCGCCGATCTCGTTCTGCGTCGCGCACGGCAGGGCCAGGTCGCAGGGGACCTCCCAGACGGTACGACCGGAGACCGCCACCGCGTGCGGCACGTGCCGGACATAGTCGTCAAGCCGGGCCCGGCGCTCCTCCTTCAGCTCCCGCAGCAGCTCCAGGTCGACACCCTTCTCGTCCAACACGTAGCCGGAGGAATCCGAGCAGGCCACCACCGTCCCGCCGAGCTGGTGCACCTTCTCGACCGCGTAGATCGCCACGTTCCCCGAACCGGAAACCACCACCCGCTTCCCCTCCAGGCTGTCCCCGGTCTGCCGGAGCATCTCCTCGGCGAAGAAGACCGTCCCGTACCCGGTCGCCTCCCGCCGCACCTGCGCACCCCCGTACGACAGGCCCTTGCCGGTCAACACCCCCGCCTCGTACCGGTTGGTGATCCGCTTGTACTGCCCGAACAGGTAGCCGATCTCCCGGCTCCCCACGCCGACGTCCCCCGCCGGCACGTCGGTCTGCGCGCCGATGTGCCGGTACAGCTCGGTCATGAAGCTCTGGCAGAACCGCATCACCTCCCGGTCCGAGCGGCCCTTCGGGTCGAAGTCCGCGCCACCCTTGCCCGCGCCGATCGGCAGCCCGGTCAGCGCGTTCTTGAAGATCTGCTCGAAACCCAGGAACTTCACGATGCCCAGATAGACCGACGGGTGGAAGCGCAACCCGCCCTTGAACGGGCCGAGCGCGCTGTTGAACTCCACCCGGAAACCTCGGTTCACCCGTACCCGGCCGTGATCGTCCTCCCACGGCACCCGGAAGATGACCTGCCGTTCCGGCTCGCAGATCCGCTCGATGATCCGTGCGTGCGCGTACTCCGGATGCCGGGCCAGCGCCGGGCCGATGCTCTCCAGCACCTCCCGGACCGCCTGGTGGAACTCCGGCTCACCCGCGTTCCGGCTGACCACACTCGCGAACACCGACTCGACAGCCTCCGACATCACCGACACGTCCCTCCCGGTCCCGGTGGCGGCCCCGTCGCTACCACCGGATCGGCGTCGACCCGCCGACCGCCCCCGGGTACGGATCGTCGCCCCCGTCCGGTTCACTGGGCGGCGTGGACGAGATGATCTGGGACGCCGTCCGGGCCTCCCGCGGTTGGCTGGACGCCGCCAAGGGACTATCTCGCTAACGGTGTTTCCGGCGATCTTGGTTAGTAGGTCTCAGCGGCTGGGAAGCGGTCGCTGAAGGTGATGGCGAAGGCGTTCAACGCGGGTTTCCAGCGCATCGTCCATCGGGTCCT
>JBARAE010001016.1:0-6858 GCA_049791715.1 Micromonospora sp. | reverse complement strand
GAGTACGCGGCGAACGGCAGCGCCAGCAGCGCAGTCGCCCAGACGGGACGGCGTGCGCCGGTCATGAAGCAGAGCACCGCGAGGGCCACGAGTCCGGCGCCGGGCGGAAAGGCGCCGGTCAGCAGGCCGAGTAGGCAGGCGGCCGCCGAGAGCCCGGCCGCCACGCCGGGCCAGATCCGGGCCAGCGCGACCGGCGCGGCCATGCCGAGGGCGGTGAGCGCGGCGAATGCCGGAGCGGGATGGGACGCGGTACGGAGGGCCGACTCGGCGACGGCGGCCGCGCCCAGCACGACGGCGCCGAGGGACGACCACACCGCCGCCGCGTTCGCCGTCCACCTCATGGCAGGCATTCTTACCTGCTGATCTACGGGGTGTCGTCCTCCCTGCCAGGGGAGTGGCCATCCCCCGCGTGGGGGATGGTGGGTGCGGGCGGGCGGCGTGAAGACCCCACAGCGGCGTGACGCGCCCGGGCGGCCTCGGCGCATACGGTGCCTGCCATGGAAACCTCCATCGAGGTACGCGACCTGCACAAGCGCTATCGAGGCGCCGTCGCCGTCGACGGGCTGTCGTTCACCGTCCGGCCCGGCGAGGTGACCGGCTTCGTCGGCCCGAACGGTGCGGGCAAGTCCACCACCATGCGTCTGATCCTGGGGCTCGACGCACCCGACAGTGGCGTCGCGCTCGTCGGTGGCGCCGAGTACCGCACGCTGCGTACCCCGCTGAGACACGTCGGGGCGCTGCTCGACCCGGCGGCGGTGCATCCTGGCCGACGCGGCCGCGACCACCTGCTGTGGCTGGCGCACAGCAACGGCATCTCCCGCAAGCGGGTCGACGAGGTGCTCGATCAGGTCGGCCTCGCCTCGGCCGCACGGCGGCGGGCGGGCGGCTACTCGCTGGGCATGCAGCAGCGGCTGGGCATCGCCGCGGCGCTGCTGGGCGATCCGCCGGTACTGCTGCTCGACGAGCCGGTCAACGGTCTCGATCCGGACGGCATCGTGTGGATCCGGGGACTGCTGCGTTCGCTGGCCGCCGAGGGCCGGGTGGTCCTTGTTTCCAGCCACCTCATGGGCGAGCTCGAGGGGACCGCCGATCACCTGATCATCATCGGCCGGGGCCGGCTCGTCGCCGACACCAGCGTCGCGGAGCTGCTCGCCGCGGCGTCGAAGGACCGCGTCGAGGTACGCACGAACCACCGCACCGAGGCGGTCACGCTGCTCGCCAACGCGGGAGCGACCGTGTCGGTCACCGGCGCGGACACCGTGATCGTCGAAGGCCTGCCCGCCGACGAGATCGCCGCGCTGCTCGCCGACGGCGGCATCGCGTTCACCGAGTTGCGGCGGCATCGTGCGTCGCTGGAGGAGGCGTACATGGAGCTGACCCGGGACTCGGTCGAGTTCACCGTCCCGCCCGCCACGAGAGCCCCGGCCGAGGCCGCGGGAGACGCCCGATGAGCGCCCGCGACGGCTTCGATGGCCTGCTGCTGGCCGAGTGGACGAAGCTGCGCTCGGTGAGCCGGTGGCTGATCACGCTGTTCGGCGCGGCCGTGCTCACGATCGGGGTCAGCCTGCTCGGCGCGGCCGGTAGCCGTACCGACATCAACGAGCACCCCAACTTCGTGGTGGGTCCGTACGGCGACCCGGTGGCCGACTCCTTCGCCTTCGTCCACCAGCCGGTGACCGGGGACGCCACGCTGACCCTGCGGGTCGGCTCCGTGACCCCGCTGGAGCGGCCCTTTGAGGGGGAGATGGGACGCGACCCGATGACGCGGCTGGACGACAAGACCCCGTGGGGCGGGGCCGCGGCCGGCATCATGATCAAAGACGGTACTCGCGGCGGCACCTCCTACGCCGCGGTGCTGCTCTCCGCAACGCACGGCGTGCGCCTGCAGTCCGACTTCCGCGAGGACGTCGGCGGAACGAGCGGAGCCGCTCCGCAGTGGCTGCGGCTGACCCGTACCGGCGCCACCATCACCGGCTACCAGTCGGTGGACGGCCGCAACTGGACGAAGATCGGCGCGGTGACACCGGCGCACCTGCCGCCGGCCGCCGAGATCGGCTTCTACGTCTCCTCCGCCCCCACCATGTACGTCTCCCGGGGCGCGGGCAGCTCGTCATTGACCGAACGGTCCACCAGCGCCACCGCCACGTTCGAGCACGTCGACCTGGCCGATGGCCCGGCCGGCGCGTGGCGTAACGACACCGTCCTCATGCAGCCCGACCGCGAAATCGAGAACTCCACCAAGCGCCGGGGCATGCAGGGCGACTTCAGTGAGTCCGCGGGCAGGTACACCGTCACCGGATCCGGCCGCGTCGGTCCGCAGGAGCAGGACGACGACCCGGTGGAGGCGTCGCTGCTGGGCATCATCGCCGGGGTCATGGCCCTCATCGCGGTGGGCGTTCTCTACGCGACCTCAGAGTACCGCCGGGGCATGATCCGCACGACGTTCGCCGCCGTGCCGCGGCGTGGCCAGGTGCTCGCGGCGAAGGCGCTCGTGCTCGGCGGGGTCTCGTTCGTCCTCGGCATCATCGGCGTTGTGGCCGCGTACCTGGTGGCCCGGCCCATGGTTCGGGAACGCGGCTTCGCACCGCCCGCCTTCCCCGACGAGTCCATTTCGGACCCGGCGGTCGTCCGTGCCCTGCTGCTGTCCGCGGCGTTCATGGCCCTGCTGGCGATGTTCGCGATGGCGGTCGGCGTCCTGCTGCGGCACAGCGCGGCGGCGATCACGCTGACAATCGTCCTGGTGGTCCTGCCGGTCATCGTCGGGTCGATCCTGCCCGGCACGCTGCCGAGGCTGCTGATGTACACGACGCTGGCCGGTGGCCTGGCTACCCAGCGGGCCAAGCCGCCGACCCAGACGCTCGCCGAGCCGTGGAGCCTCATCGGGCCGTGGGCGGGCATCGGCGTGGTGGCGGCGTACGCGGCCGTCGCCTTGGCGCTGGCCTGGTGGCGACTGCGGCGGAGCGACGCGTGAGGACCGTGCGCGCCGAGTGGACGAAGCTGCGGACCCTGCCCAGCACGGCCTGGCTGCTCCTGCTGGCCGTCGGCGCGACCGTGGCGCTCGGCTTCGCCGTCACCGGGGCCCTCGACATCGATCACTGCCAAGCTCCCTGCCACGAGGACCTCCCGAAGATGAGCCTTATCGGCGTACGCCTCGGACAGGTCGCCGTCGCGATCCTCGCCGCCCTGACGGTGACCGCCGAGTACGGGACGGGGACGATCGGGCCGACCCTGACCGCGACGCCCGGCCGAATGCGGGTGCTGGCGAGCAAGCTGGTGGTGGTCACCGGGCTGGCACTCGCGGCGGGTGTGGCGGGGGTGGTCGGCTCGCTGCTGGCCGCCCGAGCCGTCCTGCCGAACAAAGGATTCACCCCGGTCAACGGCTACCCGCCGCTGTCGGTCACCGACCACCTCACCCTGCGGGCGGCCACCGGGACGGTTCTCTACCTGGGCCTGGTCGCCGTGCTCAGCGCCGGGCTGGGATTCGTCATCCGCGACACCGGCGGCACCGTCGCGGCAATCCTGGCGCTGTTCTACGGCTCCCCGGTCATCGCCCTGTTCGTGACCGATCCCCGGTGGCAACACCGGATCCAGCGGTTCTCCCCGATGGACGCCGGCCTCGCGATCCAGGCCACCCGCGACGTCCCCGCCACGACACACATTGGGCCGTGGTCCGGGCTGGGGCTGCTGTCGGCGTACTCGGCGGCGGCCGTAATAGGCGGGTCGATCCTGTTCCGGCTCCGGGACGCCTGAAGAGTGCTCCGCGCCGACCAGGACGGGCCATTGGTCCATGGGCGTTCGGTACAAGGCGGTCGAGAAGGGCCCTCGATCACCGAAAACTCATCGCCTTCGGGGAGCACCTGGCCGGTTTGCCCGATCGGGATGAGGCATCGTCAGCCCTCTTCCGGGAACGCTGCCGAACGAGGCAGGAGTTCAACCACTCGGCCCCGGCCCCTGAGCTGTGGGACCCCTCGGCAACGGTTGAACGGCGCGATCCGGCCGGAGAGGAGAATCAGGTGGAATACGAGGATTTCATCAACGCAGTGGCCTTGCGGGCAAAGGTGTCGACAGATCAGGCGGCGATGCTCACCCGCGCGACGTTGGAGAACTTGGCAGATCGGATCAGCGCGGGCCAGGCTGAGAACCTTGCCTACCAGCTTCCCGACGGGCTAGCCGGTTACCTGCGCAGGCCACTCAGACGCGAGCATGCAACGTCGTCGGCCGGACTCGACGAGTTCATGCGGCGGGTGGCGGATCGCCCGGACATCGACCGTGCGCTCGCCGGCACCGCGGTCCGCGCGGTGCTCACCACGCTGCGTGAGGCTGTTACTCGTGACCTGTTCGAGGACACGGTGGCCCAGCTTCCGGGGGAGTTCCGGCAGGTGATCGAGCCGGTGGGGGCCGGCGGTGGGCGGCACGCCGGCCCGTACAGCTCGCACGGTTGAGGCCGGAGCGGGTGTGCCCGCGCCCCGCGCGGGTATGCCGCTGCCGATCGGACGCGGGGCGGCGTGGATGGCGAGCGAGGCGCGCGGCTACTTTCCGCCCGCACCCAGCCGTTGCCGGGCGAGGAACTTCGGCACGACCATCCGCCACGCTTCCGTCACCAGTTCGGTCATGTAGTCGTGATCGAGGCGGGCGAGATGGCAGCACACCCAGTTGAACCGTAGGTCGGACGGGCGGGGGAGGAAGAACAGGTCCGGCTCGGCGGCGATGAGGTCGTCCCGCTGCTCCTTGGGGTACCCGAAGCCCATCGACTGCTCGTCGCGCGAGAACGCGACGTACACGATGGAGCCGACCCGGAACTTCACCCGGTCGTGGATGACGTGCTCGCTGCTGCGAGGAAGCGTCCGCGCCAGGGCCCGGACATCGGCGACGGTGACCACGGGTACGACGATAGTGCTCCTCCCCGACATGGTGAGTCGCCTGTGCCTTCCGTTGGCGCCGTCCAGAATCGAAACGCCAGGGGATCAGGCGATCAGCTCCTTGACCGTCACGGCGTGCAGACCCCGCTGGCGCAGCCCGTCGAGGATTGGTCCGATGGCGGCCAGCGTGCCGGGGTGGCCGAAATGCAGGCTGACGATCGAGCCCGGCCTGACCCGGCTCAGCGTCGTCCGCGCCACCGCCGGCGAGCCGGGGTCGGTGTGGTCCAGGGAGTCCACGTCGTAGGACACGCAGGTGGGATAGCCCGCCCGGTTGGCTTGGGCGCGGACCAGTGCGTTGGCGTGCTGGGTCTGCGACGGCCGGAACCAGGTACCGATGGAGCCGGTGAGCTTCCTGATCCGCTGAGCGCACCTGTCGATCTCACCGAACGCCTCGGCCGGGGTCATCCGGCTGATGTCGCGATGGTTCTCGGTGTGGTTGCCCAGCTCATGGCCGCCGTCAAGGACTCGCCGGGCCATCGCGGGCTGGTCGGCCAGCCAGCTACCAACGGCGAAGACGGTGACGCGGGCGTCGCCATGTTCGAGCTCGGCCAGCAGTCGGCGGGCCAGCGCGAGGTCCCCCTGACCATGAAAGGTCAGCGCGACGTACGGCCGGTTTCGTGGGCCACTGCTGATCTCTCCCGGCAGCAGGGCGTGGCCACGCGCAGGTCCGGAGGAGGACGGGAGCGGCGAGACGGAGCTGGCCTTCGGGGTCGCTGATCGGGCGACCGACGGCCGGCTCGGTGAGCCGCAACCGCCGATTCCGACGAGTCCGGCGGCGACACCGGCGGCGGCGCTCAGTGCACTGCGGCGGTCCAGAGGCACGCACCGATGCTAAGCCGCCGCAGGAGTGGGGGAGGTGGAATCGGCCTTCGCCTGCCGTCGACGGGCCATCACGCGCGAAGGTGAACAGACCAGGGCGGGTGATGGCGAACCGGTAGTCCCTGACCATTCACGGAGGTCTTGCGGACCTCTCGTATACAACATACGCTCCCCGAATCGCCCACTTGAGGAGCTCCCCCATGAAGAACCTCTCCTTACGCGAAACGAGCCCCCGTTGGCTCTCCCCCCTTCGAGCAGCGGTGGCGGCGGTCGCTGTTGCCTGCACGGTCGTAGCCTGCTCGCCAGTGTCGAACAACGAGGGCGGCAGCAAGTCCGGCGACAGCCAGGCGGCAGGACAGGACAACTTCGGTACGCCGGCCGACCCCGCCGCGGTGAAGAAGGGCGGGAAGCTGGTCATCGCCCTCTCCGCCGAGCCGGACGCGCTCGACCCGACCCTGTCGCGCAGCCTCTACTCGCGCTACGTCTTCCAGGCGATCTGCCAGAAGCTGTACGACGTGAACGAGCAGGCGCAGGTCGTGCCGCAGCTGGCCACCGCGCTGCCCAGCACCAGCAGCGACGGTAAGACGGTCACCATTCCGCTGCGCGACGGCGTGCGCTTCGCCGACGGAACGGAGTTCAACTCCGCCGCGGTCAAAGCCACGCTGCAGCGACACCTGACCAACGCCCGGTCCGCGCGCAAGAGCGAGCTCGGCCCGATCGACGCCGTCGATGCGTCCGACCCGCACACCGTCGTCATCCACCTGAAGCAGCCGTTCGCACCCCTGACCGGCGCGTTGGCCGACCGCGCCGGCATGATCATGAGCCCGGCGGCGCTGCAGAAGCTGGGCGACAACTTCGCCACCGCGCCGGTCTGCGTCGGGCCCTTCAAGTTCGCCAAGCGGGTACCGCAGAACTCCATCGACGTCGTGCGGGACCCGAACTTCTACGACGCGTCCAAGGTCAACTTCGACGCCATCTCGTGGCACATCCTCAGCGACGCGAGCATCCGTGCCGCCAACCTGCGCTCCGGCGACGCCCAGGTCGCCGACAGCATCTCCACTCAGGACTACGGCGCGTTGAGCGGCGACTCCTCGCTCAGCGTCCTGCAGTCCTCGTCACT
>JBARAE010001015.1:0-3399 GCA_049791715.1 Micromonospora sp. | reverse complement strand
GGCCGGGATCGGCCTGCTGATCGCCGCCGCCTCGGTGGGCGCCGGGTCGGGCGCGCGAAACGAGGAGAACTACCGGCTGGCCCGACTGACGTCGTTCCTCAATCCGCCGTCGCCGGAGAAGTGTTTCGAGCACGCCTGCTATCAGATCGGCCAGGCCCGCAACGCCATCGAACACGGCGGCTGGTTCGGTGTCGGGCTGGGCAAGAGCAGTCTGAAGTTCGGCTGGCTGCCCGAGGCGCACAACGACTTCATCTTCGCGGTCATCGCCGAGGAACTCGGCGTGGTCGGCTGCGCCGTGGTGCTGGCGCTCTTCGCCGTGTTCGCCTACACCGGCCTGCGTATCGCCCGCCGGGTGGAGGACCCGTTCCGCCGGCTCGCGGCGGCGGCCGCGACCACCTGGCTGGTCAGCCAGGCCGTGATCAACATCGGCGGGGTGGTCGGGCTGCTGCCGATCACCGGTCTGCCGCTGCCGTTCATCTCCGACGGTGGAAGTGCCCTGGTCGTCACCCTTGCCGCGATCGGAATGCTCGCCTCCTTCGCCCGGGCCGAACCGGATGCGGCCAGAGCCCTGCATGCCCGTCCGTCGGCCCGATGGGTCCGACTACTCTGGGCCCCGTTGCCGCCGCTTCCCGGCCGGCGGCGTCGACAGGCGCCCCCGCCGGCTGCCCGAGGGTCCGTACCCAGGTCGAGACAGCGGCGGGAGGACGAGGAGACCGCGTCGGGTGGCGCCCGGGTGAACCGGACCCGCTCCGGGACGGCGAGCGAGAGGAGACGCTGATGGGTCCGCTGCGTTCGGTGGTGCTCTGCGGGGGAGGAACGGGCGGCCACATCTACCCGCTGCTCGCCTTCGCCGACTGCCTGCGCCGACACGACCCCGGCGTCCGGATCACCTGCCTCGGCACACCGAAGGGCCTGGAGAACGAGCTGATCCCGCCGGCCGGCTACGACCTGCGCCAGATCCCGGCCTACCAGCTGCCCCGCTCGGTGAACATGAGCCTGGTCCGCACCCCCGACCGGATGTGGAAGGCGGCCCGCGCCGCGGGCAAGGTGATCGACGAGGTGCAGGCCGACGTGGTGGTCGGCTTCGGCGGGTACGTCTCGGTGCCCGGTTACCTGGCCGCGTGGCGGCGCGAGCTGCCGATCGTCATCCACGAGGTGAACGTGCCCCCGGGCGTGGCCAACCGGCTCGGCATGAAGTTCACCAGGCACGTCGCGGTGGGCTTCCCGCACCAGCCCGCGCAGGCCGAGTCGCTGCGCGACGCCCGGGTGGTCGGGGTGCCGCTGCGCCGCGGCATCGCCGGGCTGGACCGCGCCGCCATGCGGAACGCCGCCCGGGCCCACTTCGGGCTCCGCCCCGACCTGCCGGTGCTCTTCGTCGCCGGCGGTTCGCAGGGTGCCCGCTCGATCAACCTGGCGGTCTCCGGCGCGGCCAAGGAACTGGCCCGCAACGGCGTCCAGGTGCTGCACGTCATCGGGGCGCGCAACGAGCCGGTGTCCGTCCCCACCGACCTGCCGGTGCCGTACGTGACCGTGCCCTACCTGTCCGAGATGGAACTGGGCTACGCGGCCGCCGACCTGATGCTGGCCCGGGGTGGCGCGATGACCTGCGCCGAGGTGGCCGCCATCGGGCTGCCCACCATCTACGTGCCGTACCCCCACAGCAACCAGGAGCAGAAGCGCAACGCGCTGCCCGTGGTGGAGGCCGGGGGCGGCCTGCTCGTCGACGACGCCGAGCTGACGCCGGACTGGCTGGAGCGTACGGTCATCCCGCTGATCCGGGACCCGCAGCGGCTCGCCGCCATGGGCGCCGCCGCGGCCGGGTACGGGCGGCGCGACGGCGACGTGGCCCTGCTGAACTTCGTCTACGAGGCGGTGACCCGCTGATGCGGGCCGCCGCGACGGGAAGGTACCTCTCATGAACACCGCGCAGTTCACCCCCGCCGGCACGCTGACCGCGGAGGACCTGGGCCGGATCCACCTGATCGGGGTGGGCGGGGTCGGCATGAGCGGCCTGGCCCGGCTCTTCCTCACCCGGGGCCTGCCGGTCTCCGGCAGCGAGTTGCGGGAGTGGCCGTCCCTGGCCGGCCTGCGGGCGCTCGGCGGCACCATCCACATGAGCCACGAGGCGTCGAACCTCGACGGCGTGGACACCGTCGTCTACTCCTCGGCCATTCCGCAGGACCACCTGGAGATGGTGGAGGCGCGCCGGCGCGGCCTGCGGGTGCTGCACCGCTCCGAGGCGCTCGCCGCGGCGATGACCGGCCGCCGGACGGTGGCGGTCGCCGGCACCCACGGCAAGACCACCACCACCTCGATGGTGACGATGGTGCTCCAGCAGGCCGGCACCGACCCGTCCTTCGTGATCGGCGGGGAGATCTCCGAGGTCGGCTCCGGCGCGCACCACGGCACCGGCGAGTACTTCGTGGTCGAGGCGGACGAGAGCGACCGCTCGTTCCTGATCTACCGCCCGTACGTCTCGATCATCACGAACATCGAGGCGGACCACCTGAACACGTACGGGGACCTGGCGAACCTGGAGGCGGCCTTCGCCGAGTTCGCCCGGCTCACCGACCCCGAGGGCTCCATCATCACCTGCGCCGACGACCCGGGCGGGCGGCGGCTGGCCGAGACGCTGCGCGCCGAGGGACGCCGGGTGTACACCTACGGCGAGTCGGCCGACGCCGACCTGCGGCTGAGCGACATGGCCTCCTCCTCCCAGGGGGTGCGCTACCTGGCCGAGATCGACGGCCGGTCGCTCGGCGAGATCCGGCTGCCGGTCCCGGGACGGCACATGGGGCTCAACAGCGCCTCGGCCGTGCTCACCGCGTACCTGCTGGGGCTGCCCGTCGAGGCGGCGGAGGCGGCGCTCGGGGCGTTTCCCGGGGTGCGGCGGCGGTTCGAGCGCAAAGGCGTCGCGGACGGCGTGCTGGTCTACGACGAGTACGCGTACCACCCGACCTCGATGACGCTGGCCCTGCAGACGCTGCGCGAGGTGGCCGGCGAGGGCCGGCTGATCGTGGTCTTCCAGCCGTACCGGCTCTACCGCACCCGGGACCTCCAGCCCGAGATGGCCGCGGCGCTCGCCATCGCCGACGAGCTGGTGCTGCTGGAGGTCTTCGGGCCGGGGGAGCTGCGCCAGCCGGGCGAGGGTTCGGCCGCGCTGATCGAGGCGGTGCCGCTGCCGGCTGATCGGAAGGTCTTCGTCGACTCGTGGGACGAGGTGCCGGCCGAGGTGGCCCGCCGGGCGCGGCCCGGAGATGTCGTGGTGACCATGGGCGCGCCGCCCATCTCGCTGATGGGGGACCAGCTGCTCGACGCCCTGCTGGCCCGGACCGGTGACGCCGGCGGCGCGGCCGTCGGCACCGCCGTCGGCCCGGACGGCGCGGCCACGGCCGGATG
>JBARAE010001014.1:0-12302 GCA_049791715.1 Micromonospora sp. | reverse complement strand
CGGACCGAGAGCACGTCCCGGACGGACGGATCGAGGTGCTCGCTGACCATGGCCAGGTCCTCGTCGGAGACCTCGTCCAGGGCACAGTCCCGGGCCACGCAGAGCGCCACCAGCTTGCCGGTGATCTCGTGCGCGTCGCGGAACGGCACGCCCTTGCGCACCAGCCAGTCGGCGACCTCGGTGGCCAGGGAGAAACCGACCGGCGCGGCGGCGACCAGGCGGTCGACGCGTACCGTCATCGTGGAGATCATCCCGGCGAGGGCCGGCAGCAGCAGTACCAGGGTGTCGACCGCGTCGAAGGCCGGCTCCTTGTCCTCCTGCATGTCCCGGTCGTAGGTCATCGGCAGGCCCTTGAGCATGGTGAGGACGCTCATCAGCCCGCCGACCAGCCGGCCGGACTTGCCCCGAGCCAGCTCGGCGATGTCCGCGTTCTTCTTCTGCGGCATGATCGACGACCCGGTGGCGAAGGCGTCGTCCAGCTCGACCCAGCCGAACTCGTGCGACGTCCACAGCACCACCTCCTCGCCGAGGCGGGACAGGTGCACCCCGATCATTGCGGTGACGAAGAGGAACTCGGCGACGAAGTCCCGATCGGCCACCGCGTCCATCGAGTTGGCGAAGGACGTCCGGAAGCCGAGCTCCTTGGAGACGGTGACCGGGTCCAGCGGCAGGCCGGAGCCGGCCAGCGCACCCGCGCCGAGCGGGCTGATCGCCGCCCGGTGGTCCCAGTCGCGCAGCCGTTCCAGGTCGCGCAGCAGCGGCTGCACGTGGGCCAGCAGCCAGTGCCCGAAGGTGACCGGCTGGGCGTGCTGCAGGTGGGTCATCCCGGGCGCGGCCGTGTCGACGTGCCGTTCCGCCTGCTCGACCAGGGCCTCGGCGAGCTCGACCAGCCGGGCGGCCACACCGCGGGCGTGGTCGCGCAGGTAGAGGCGCAGGTCGGTGGCGACCTGGTCGTTGCGGGACCGGCCGGCGCGCAGCTTGCCGCCGAGGCTGCCCAGCCGCTCCAGCAGGCCACGTTCCAGCGCGGTGTGCACGTCCTCGTCGTCGATGGTCGGCCGGAACTGCCTCGAGGCGCAGGCCGCCTCCAGATCGTCCAGCGCGGCCAGGATGCGGCCGAGTTCCTCCGGGTCGAGCAGGCCCGCGCCGGCGAGCACCCGGGCGTGCGCCCGGGAGCCGGCGATGTCGTACGGGGCGAGGCGCCAGTCGAACTGGACGCTCACCGACAGCCGCGCGAGGGCCTCCGCGGGGCCGCCGGCGAACCGGCCACCCCACAGGCTCGTCCGGTTGATGGCGGCGCTGTTCTCGGTCAGGCTCTTGTCGTCCACCCCGCCCATTCTGGCAGCGTTCACCTTTCGCTCCCGACTGCGGGGCTCACTCGCTGCGCTCGTTCACTCCTCGCGCTCGCACTCAAGACTGCGTTCCGCCCAACCGGGCGTCCCGCGCGGCGGCCATCTTGCTGGGCAGGCCCCACAGCTGCACGAAGCCCTTGGCCAGGGACTGGTCGAACGTGTCGCCGGTGTCGTAGGTCGCCATGCCGAAGTCGTACAGGCTGGCCTCGGAGCGCCGACCGGTCACGGTGGCCCGACCGCCGTGCAGGGTCATCCGGACCTCGCCGGAAACCTGCTGCTGGGCGTCGTCGATGAAGGCGTCGAGGGCCTTCTTCAGCGGCGAGAACCAGAGGCCGTCGTAGACCAGCTCGCCCCAGCGCTGGTCCACCCCGCGCTTGAACCGGGCCAGGTCCCGCTCGACAGTGACCGCCTCCAGCTCCTGGTGGGCGGTGATCAGCGCGATCGCGCCGGGGGCCTCGTACACCTCGCGGCTCTTGATGCCGACGAGCCGGTCCTCGACCATGTCCAGCCGGCCGACGCCCTGCGCACCGGCGCGCCGGTTCAGCTCCAGGATCGCCTGGTACGGGGTGACCGTCTCACCGTCGATGGCGACCGGTACGCCGGCGTCGAAGGTGATCACGACCTCGTCGGCGTCCCGCTCCTGCGCCGGGTCGGCGGTGTACGCGTACAGGTCCTCGATCGGGCCGTTCCAGATGTCCTCCAGGAAGCCCGTCTCCACCGCCCGCCCCCACAGGTTCTGGTCGATCGAGTACGGCGACTTCGCCGACACGTCGATCGGCAGGCCCTTCTCCTCGGCGAAGGCGATCGCCTTGTCGCGGGTCCAGGCGAAGTCCCGGGCCGGGGCGATGATCTTCAGGTCGGGAGCGAGCGCGGCCAGGCCCACCTCGAAGCGGACCTGGTCGTTGCCCTTGCCCGTGCAGCCGTGGGACACGATGGTGCCGCCGTGCTTGCGGGCCGCAGTGACCAGGTGCTTGACGATCAGGGGCCGGGACAGCGCCGAGACCAGCGGGTAGCGGTCCATGTAGAGGGCGTTGGCCCGCATCGCCGGCAGGCAGTACTCGGCGGCGAACTCGTCGCGGGCGTCGATCACCTCGGCCTCGACAGCGCCGCAGTCGAGGGCGCGCTGCCGGATGGCGTTCAGGTCCTCGCCGCCCTGCCCGACGTCGACCGCGACCGCGATCACCTCGGCGCCGGTCTGCTCGGCCAGGTACGGGATGGCGACGGAGGTGTCCAGCCCTCCGGAGTACGCAAGGACGACCCGCTCGGTCATGGTGTGGTGCTCCCTTCAACGTTTTCTTCCCGACGGGCCCACCCGGCGAGCTTGTCGCCCAACGCGGCGCCGCCGGCGGCCTCGCGGGCCACGACGAGGATGGTGTCGTCGCCGGCGATGGTGCCGACGATCTCGGACAGGCCCGCTCGGTCCAACGCGCTGGCCAGGTACTGGGCTGCGCCCGGCGGGGTACGCAGCACGGCGATGTTGCCGCTGGAGTCGACCCCGTTGAGCAGCTCGCGCAGCAGCCGGACGAGCCGGGCCGGGGCGGCCTCGGCCTCCCGCAGCGGTCGCTGGCCGTCCTCGGGGATCAGGTAGACGCCCCGCCCGTCGCCGCCGCGCGCGGTGACCGCCCCCAACTCCTTGAGGTCCCGGGAGAGGGTGGCCTGGGTGGCCTGGATGCCGTCACCGGCGAGCAGGTCGGCCAGCTCGCTCTGCGAGTGGATCGCCTTGTCGCGGATGAGTTCGACGATCCGGGCGTGCCGGGCGGCACGGGTCAGCGGGGCGGTCATGTGGATGCCTCCAGGAGAAACGTCAGCAGCGCCTTCTGGGCGTGCAGGCGATTCTCCGCCTGGTCGAACACCGCGCTCTGCGGGCCGTCGAGCACCTCGTCGGTGATCTCCTCGCCGCGGTGCGCGGGCAGGCAGTGCAGCACGATCGCGCCGGGCGCGGCCCGACCGAGCAGCTCCGCGTTGATCTGGTACGGCAGGAACGGGGTGATCCGGTCCAGCCCGTCGGATTCCTGCCCCATCGACGTCCAGGCGTCGGTGGCGACCACGTCGGCCCCACCGACCGCCTCGACCGGGTCGGTGAGTACGGCGACCGATCCGCCGGTACCGGCGGCGATCTTCTCCGCCCGGGTCACCACGTCGGCGTCGGGCTGGAAGCCGGCCGGCCCGGCGACCCGCACGTGCATCCCGGCGGTCACCCCGGCCAGCAGGTACGAGTGCGCCATGTTGTTCGCCGCGTCCCCGACGTACGCGAGGGTCCGCCCGGCGGTGGCGCCGAACCGCTCGCGGACGGTGAGCAGGTCGGCGAGAAGCTGACAGGGGTGGTAGGTGTCGGTGAGCGCGTTGACCACCGGCACGGTGGCGTGCGCCGCGACCTCGGCGATCCGGTCGTCGCCGTGGGTACGCAGCACGATCGCGGTCACGTAGCGGGAGAGCACCCGGCCGGCGTCGGCCAGCGACTCACCCCGCCCGAAGTGGGTGACCTGGGTGTCCACGACGAGGGGGTGGCCGCCGAGTTCGGCGATGCCCACGTCGAAGGAGATCCGGGTCCGCAGGCTCTGCTTGTCGAAGAGCACCGCCACCGACTTCGGTCCGGCGAGCGGCCGGAGGGTGAAGCGGTCCGCCTTCATCCGGGCCGCCAGGTCGAGCACCGCCGACTGCTCGGCGGGGGTGAGGTCGTCGTCCCGCAGGAAGTGCCGGATCATGCGCTGACCTCCGTCGGATTCGTGGCGGCGGCGAGGGCCGCGGGAAGGGCGGCGAGGAAGGCGTCGGCCTGCTCGGCGGTGAGGATCAGCGGTGGGGAGAGCCGGACCACGCCGGGCTGCACCGGGTTGACCAGGAAGCCGGCGTCGCGCAGCGCGTTCGCGACCGGGCCGGAGACCGGCTCGGTGAGCACGATCCCGAGCAGCAGGCCGGCACCCCGGACCTCGCCGATCAGCGGATGGCCGAGCGCCTCGATCCCCCGGCGCAGCCGCTCACCCACCCGCTTGACGTGATCGAGCAGGCCTTCGTTGGCGATGGTGGCGACCACGGCGAGGGCGGCCGCGCAGCTGATCGGGTTGCCGCCGAAGGTGGTCCCGTGCGAGCCGGGACCGAGCAGCTCGGCGGCCCGGCCGAAGGCGAGGCAGGCACCGATCGGCAGGCCGCCGCCGAGGCCCTTCGCGAGGGTGACGATGTCCGGCTCGACGCCCTCGGCCTGGTGGGCGAACCAGTGCCCGGTACGGCCCACGCCGGTCTGCACCTCGTCGAGGACGAGCAGCGCGCCGTGCCGGGCGGTGATCCGCCGGACTGCGGCAAGGTAGCCGGTGGGCGGGACCACGATGCCGTTCTCGCCCTGGATCGGCTCGAGGATCACCATCGCGGTGGCGTCGGTGACCGCGGCTTCCAGGGCGGCCACGTCGCCGTACTCGACGTGGGTGACGTCGCCGGGCAGCGGGCGGAACGGGTCGGCCTTGGCGGGCTGTCCGGTCAGGGCGAGGGCGCCCATGGTGCGGCCGTGGAAGCCGCCTTGGGTGGCGACCACGTGGGTGCGGCCGGTGAGCCGGGACAGCTTGAACGCCGCCTCGTTGGCCTCGGCGCCCGAGTTGGCGAAGAAGACCCGCCCGGGCCGGCCGGCGAGGGCCAGCAGCAGCTCCGCCAGGGCCACCGGCGGCTCGGCGACGAACAGGTTGGAGACGTGGCCGAGGGTGGCGACCTGCCTGGAGACGGCCGCCACCACGGCCGGGTGGGCGTGGCCGAGGGCGTTGACGGCGATGCCGCCGAGCAGGTCGACGTACTCCCGGCCGGTCTCGTCGACGACGACGGCGCCGGAGCCGGAGACCAGCGCCAGCGGCGGGGTGCCGTAGTTGTCCATCATGGCGGCGCACCAGCGCTCCACAAGACCACTCATCCGGCCATCACCATCGTTCCGAACCCTTCCGAGGTGAAGACCTCGAGCAGTGTGGAGTGGGCGACCCGGCCGTCGACGACGTGGGCGGCGGGCACTCCCCCCCGCACCGCCCGCAGGCAGGCCTCCATCTTCGGGACCATCCCCGATTCCAGGGACGGCAGCAGCTTCGCCAGGTCGTCGGTGCTGATCTCGCTGACCAGGCTGGACGTGTCCGGCCAGTCGGCGTAGAGACCCGCGACGTCGGTGAGGACGACCAGCTTGCGGGCCTCCAGCGCGATGGCGAGGGCGGCAGCGGCCGTGTCGGCGTTCAGGTTGTGCAGCACCCCGTCCGCGTCGGGCGCGACAGTGGAGATCACCGGGATCCGGCCCGCCGCGATCAGGTCCGCCACCGCCGAGACGTCCACCGACTCGACGTCGCCCACCTGGCCGACGTCGACCGGCTCGCCGTCGACGTACGCCGGGCGGCGGACCGCGGTGAACAGCCCGGCGTCCTCGCCGGAGAGGCCGACGGCGAACGGGCCGTGCGCGTTGATCAGCCCGACCAGCTCCCGGCCGACCTGACCGACGAGCACCATCCGGACGACGTCCATCGCCTCCGGGGTGGTGACCCGCAGGCCGCCCTTGAACTCGCTGGCAATGCCGAGCCGGCCGAGCATGGCGGAGATCTGCGGCCCGCCGCCGTGCACCACGATCGGCTTCAGGCCGGCGTAACGGAGGAACACCATGTCGGCGGCGAAGGCGCGCTGCAGGTCGGGGTCGACCATGGCGTTGCCGCCATACTTGACCACCACGGTGGCGCCGGAGAAACGGGCCAGCCAGGGCAGGGCCTCGATCAGCGTCTCGGCCTTGGCCTGGGCCCGGGTGAGGTCCGCGTTCAGAGTCATGTCGAGTACGCCGAGTTCTCGTGCACGTACGCGTGCGACAGGTCATTGGTCCAGATCGTCGCCGTCCGGTCACCAGCGTGCAGGTCGATCCGGATGGTGACGTCCCGCCCGGAGAGGTCCACCTTGGAGCGGTCCTCGGCGGCGGCCCCGGAGCGGCAGACCCAGACGCCGTTGACCGCGACGTCCACCCCGTCCGGCTCGAAGGCGGCGGCGGTGGTGCCGACGGCGGCGAGGATCCGGCCCCAGTTCGGGTCGTTGCCGAAGAGTGCGGTCTTGACCAGGTTGTTCCGGGCCACCGAGCGGCCCACCTCGACCGCGTCGTCCTCGCTGGCGGCGCCGACCACGTCGATGGCGATCTGCTTGGTGGCGCCCTCGGCGTCGGCGATGAGCTGCTGGGCCAGGTCGTGGCAGGCGGCGGTGACGGCGGCGGTCAGCCCGGCTTCGGTCGGCTCGATGCCGGAGGCCCCGCTGGCCAGCAGCAGCACGGTGTCGTTGGTGGACATGCAGCCGTCGGAGTCGATCCGGTCGAAGGTGACGCGGGTGGCGGCCCGGAGCGCGGCGTCCAGCGCCTCCGGCCCGGCCACCGCGTCGGTGGTGAGCACGCAGAGCATGGTCGCCATGGCGGGGGCGAGCATGCCCGCGCCCTTGGCCATCCCGCCGACGGTCCAGCCGCTGCCCCTGGCCACGGTGGTCTTCGGCCGGGTGTCGGTGGTCATGATCGCCTCGGCCGCGGCGGCGCCGCCGTCCCGGGCGAGCCCCCGGATGACGCTGCGGACGCCGGGCAGGAGCTTGTCCATGGGCAGCCGCTCGCCGATCAGGCCGGTGGAGCAGACCGCGACCTCGCCGGCCCCGAGCATCAGGCGGGGGCTGCTGGAGGTGAGCGCGGCGGCGGTGTGCTCTGCGGTGGCGTGGGTGTCCTGGAAGCCGGCCGGGCCGGTGCAGGCGTTCGCGCCGCCGGAGTTGAGCACCACGGCACGGACCACGCCGCCCCGGACCACCTGCTGGGTCCAGAGCACCGGCGCGGCCTTCACCCGGTTGGCGGTGAAGACGCCGGCCACGCCGGCGTCGGGGCCGTCGTTGACGACGAGGGCGATGTCGCTGGCGCCGCCGGCCTTGAGCCCGGCGGCGACGCCGGCCGCCCGGAACCCGCGGGGGGCGGTGACGGTCACTGAGCCGTCCTTTCGTTCGCGGCTGCGGGGCTCCGCTTCGCTGCACTCCTCGCGCTCACGGCGCGACGCCAAACGCGGAGAGTCCGGTGGTCTCGGGGAGGCCGAGCATGAGGTTGGCGTTCTGCAGGGCCTGGCCGGCGGCGCCCTTGCCGAGGTTGTCGATCGCGCTGACCACGATCACCCGGCCGGAGTCGACGTCGACCGTCGCCTGCAGGTGACAGGAGTTGGAGCCGGCCGTGGCGGCGGTGTGCGGCCACGCCCCCTCGGGCAGCACGTGCACGAACGGCGCGTCCGCGTACGCCGCGGCGAGCACCGCGCGCGGGTCCGCGTCGCCGGTCGGCACGGCGGTGACGGTGGCGAGGATGCCGCGCGGCATGGGCGCGAGCACCGGCGTGAGGGAGAGGCCGGTCGCGCCGGTGGCCTGCTTGATCTCCGGCACGTGCTGGTGAGCGCCGACCTTGTAGGGCGACAGGTCACCCATCACCTCGCTGCCGAGCAGGTGCGCCTTGGCGGACCGGCCCGCGCCGGAGGTGCCGGAGGCGGCGACCACCACCACGTCGGCGGGCGACACCGCCCCGGCGGCGATCAGCGGCGCGAGCGCCAGGATGGTGGCGACCGCGTAGCAGCCGGTGTTGGCGACCCGGGTGGCGGCGGCGATCTCGGTCCGCTGCCCGGGCAGCTCGGGCAGGCCGTAGGTCCAGGCACCGGCGTGCGCACCGCCGTAGTAGCGGTCCCAGGCGCGCGGGTCGCGCAGCCGATGGTCGGCACCCAGGTCGACCACCTTGACCGTCTCGGGCAGGTCGGCCGCGACGGCGGCCGACTCGCCGTGGGGCAGGGCCAGGAACACCAGGTCCGCATCGGCCAGGGCGGCCGGGTCGGTCGCCCCGAAGACCAGGTCGAGCCCCGCGAGCTGCGGATGTACGGCGCTGACGGGCTGGCCGGCCTGGCTGTGCGCGGTGGCGGCGACCAGGTCGAACTCCGGGTGCCCGGCGACCAGGCGCAGCAGTTCGCCTCCGGCGTACCCGCTGGCCCCGGCGACCGCGACTCGAATGCCCATACTCACCTCCGCATGACTATGCAAGCCAGGCTAGTAGGACATTCCCCCACCTCGCAAGTTCATGCGTTCCACTGCATGGACATGTACGCGTGATGGTGGTCACCGTGGGCGGTCGTGGGGCGCGCGAGACCCTCCGGACACGCCGAGGGCCTCTCCCGCCGTGGCGGGAGAGGCCCTCGATCCCAGTGATCAGGCGCCGCGCAGGGTGGCGCCGAAGCGACGGGCCGCCTCGGCCACGGCCGCGTCGCGGGCGGCCACCGCCTCCTCGACCGTCAGGGTCCGGTCCGGGGCCCGGAACGTCAGCTTGTACGCCAGCGACTTGCGACCCGCGCCGAGCTGCTCCGAGGCGTACACGTCGAAGAGCCGGACGCCCTCCAGCAGCGGACCGGCCCCCTCGACGAGAGCCTGCCGTACCTCGGCGGCGGGAACCGACTCGTCCACCACCAGCGCCACGTCGATCAGCGCCGGCGGGAAGGTCGACATCTCCGGCCCGCTCACCATCGGTGCGGCGGGCAGCGCGTCCAGGTTCAGCTCCATGGCGCAGGTCCGACGGGGCAGCTCCAGCGTGGCCACCACGGCCGGGTGCAGCTCACCGGCGTGCCCGACCACCGCGCCGTCGACCAGCAGCTCGGCGCAGCGGCCGGGGTGCCACGGGGCGTACTCGGCGGCCCGGACGGTGACCCGGTCGGCCGGGATGTCGGCGGCGGCCAGCACGTCCCGGCCGGCCTCGATAGCGTCCGCCCACCCGGCCGCCCGGCCCGCACCCCACCAGCCGGCGGGCTCGACGTCACCGGCGAGGACCACGGCGACGTGCCGCGGCTGGTCCGGCACCACCGCGTCGGCCGCGGCGAACTCCTCGTCGGTCGGTCGGCGGTCCACGCCCATGGCCGGCGGGGTGCCGGCGCCCGGACGCGGGTGGAACACCGTGCCGATCTCGTAGAGCGCGAGGTCCCGCATGCCGCGGCCCACATTCCGCTTGAGGATGCCGAGCAGCGGGCCGAGCAGCGTGGTGCGCAGCAGCGGCTCCTCCTCGGACAGCGGGTTGGCCACCCGGACCGCCTGGCGGCGCGGGTCGTCCGCCGGCAGGCCGAGCTGGTCGGCCAGCTCACCGGAGACGAACGGGTGGGCCAGCACCTCGACGTACCCGCGCTCGGCGAGCGACCGGGACACCGCCCGGCGCCGCTGCTGCTGCCAGGTCAGGCCCCGGCCGGCGGGCGCGGTCGGCAGCAGCGAGGGCACCCGGTCGTACCCGTCGAGGCGGACCACCTCCTCGACCAGGTCGGCCGGGTCGGTCAGGTCGGGACGCCAGCTCGGCGGGGTCACCGTCAGCACGTCGCCGCCACCGGCGGACACCCCCACCTCGCCCGGGTCCTCGCCCAGCCGGTCGACGCCCCGGCTGACGGTGCAGCCGACCTGCTCCAGCAGGGCCACCACCCGCTCCGGCGGGTACGCCACCCCGACCCGCCGAGACGGCAGGTCCGCCGGAAGCACCACCGGGGTACGCGGCCGGACGTGGTCGATGTCGAGGATCTCCTCGCCGACCGTGCCGCCGGCGTGCCCGGTGAGCAGCCGTACCGCCCGCTCCAGGGCGACCAGCGGCAGGGCCGGGTCGACGCCCCGCTCCCAGCGCTTCGCCGCCTCGCTGAACAGCTTGTGCCGGCGCGCGGTCCGGCCGACCATCGCCGGGTCCCAGTGCGCCGCCTCGAAGAGCACGTTGGTGGTGGAGGCGAGGACCTCGCTGGTCTCGCCGCCCATCACCGCCGCGAGCGAGATCGGGACGCCGGCGCCCTCGCCCGCGAGGGCGTTCGGCAGTCCAGCGTCGCAGATCACCATGTCCTCGGGGACCAGGGTGCGGGTGACGCCGTCCAGGGTGGTCAGCCTCTCCCCCGGCGCGGCTCGGCGGACCACCAGCGGCCCGCTGATCCGGTCGACGTCGAACGCGTGCATCGGCTGGCCGAGTTCGAGCATCAGGTAGTTCGTGATGTCGACCGGCAGCGAGATGCTGCGGATGCCGGCGACGGTGAGCCGCTGGGACATCCAGCCGGGGGTCTCGACGGTCGGCTCGATCCCGCGGACCATCCGGGCGGCGAACCGGTCACAGCCGACCGTGTCCCGCACCTCGACCGGGTACGCCGGCCGCTCGGTGGCACCGGGCGCGGGGACCAGGGCCGGGTCGCGGAACGGCACGCCGAGGGCGTGCGACAGCTCCCGGGCGATGCCGCGCACGCTCAGCGCGTACCCGCGGTCCGGGGTGATCTCCATCTCGACCACGGTGTCGTCGAGGCCCACCACCGGGCGGGCGTCGTCGCCCGGCTTGGCCGGGGTGTCCTCGGGCAGCACGATGATGCCCGAGTGGTCGTCACCCAGACCCAGCTCCTTCGCAGAGGTGATCATGCCGGCGGAGGTGCGCCCGTACGTCTTGCGCGCACCGATGGCGAAGTTGCCGGGCAGCACGCCGCCGGGGAGGATCACCACCACCTTGTCGCCCTGGGCGAAGTTCGTCGCCCCACACACGATCTCCTGCGGCTCGCCGGTGCCGTTGGCGTCACCGACGTCGACGAGGCAGAAGCGGATGGGCTTCTTGAAGCCGGTGAGCTCCTCGATCTCGCGTACCTCGCCGACCACCAGCGGCCCGGTGACGGTCTCCCGCAGGTCGACGATGGACTCGACCTCGATGCCGAGGTCGACCAGCGCCTGCTCCAGGTCGCCGGTGGGCAGGTCGGCGGGGAGATCGACGTACTCCCGCAGCCAACTGACAGAAACTCGCATGACTCTTAAACCACCGTCTCCGTAACTCGTGGCGCCGTCTAGACCCCGAACGCGCGGGTGAACCGCACGTCGCCCTCGACCATGTCCCGCATGTCGCCGACCCCGTGCCGGACCATCACGGTCCGGTCGATGCCCATGCCGAAGGCGAATCCGGAGTAGACCTCCGGGTCGATGCCGCAGGCGCGCAGCACCCGCGGGTTGACCATGCCGCAGCCGCCCCACTCGACCCACTGGGGCCCCCTGCGGTGCTCCGGGAACCAGACGTCGAACTCCGCCGACGGCTCGGTGAACGGGAAGTAGTGCGGCCGCCAGCGGGTCTTCGCGCCCTCACCGAACATGGCCTGCGCGAAGTGGTCCAGCGTGCCGCGCAGGTGCGCCATCGTGATGCCCTTGTCCACCACCAGCCCCTCGACCTGGTGGAAGACCGGCGCGTGGGTGGCGTCCAGCTCGTCGGTGCGGTAGGCCCGGCCGGGCACGATCACGTAGATCGGCGGCTTGCGGGTCAGCATCGTCCGCGCCTGCACCGGCGAGGTGTGGGTGCGAAGAACAAGGCCCGAGCTCGCTGAGCCGCCGGCTGCGGCACCGGCTTCGCCGGCGCCAGCGGAGCCCGCCGGCGGTGCGATGTGGAAGGTGTCCATCAGGCCGCGGGCCGGGTGGTCGGCGGGGATGTTGAGCGCGTCGAAGTTGGTCCACTCCAACTCGACCTCGGGCCCCTCGGCCACCTCGTAGCCCATCCCGACGAACAGGTCGCTGATCTGCTCCATCAGGGTGCTCAACGGGTGCCGGGCGCCCCGGGGGCGCCGGTCGTACGGCAGGGTCACGTCGACCCGCTCCTCGACCAGCATGCGCTCGGCCTGCTCGCGCTCCAGGGTCTCCTGCCGGGCGGCGTACGCGGCCTCGATGGCGCGGCGGGCCTCGTTGACCCGCTTGCCGGCGTCGGACTTCGCAGCCGGCGGAAGCGCGCCGATCTCCCGGCGGGCCAGCGAAACCGGGGACCGGTCCCCGAGGTGCGCGGGGCGCAGCGCGGTCAGCGCGTTCGGGTCGGTGGCGGCGGCGAACGCCTTCTCGGCGTCGGCCACGGCCCCGGCCAGGGCGTCCGGGTCGAGCAGGGCGACCTGCTTCGGGTCGTACGGATCGTTGCGGTAGCTCATGGCGTACGGGCACTCCCTCACGGCGGCGCCGGCC
>JBARAE010001013.1:0-1668 GCA_049791715.1 Micromonospora sp. | reverse complement strand
GCGGCGAACGGCTGCCGGGCGATGGCGGTCTCCCTCGACGTACTCTCGGCCGGGGAGGCCACCGCCGCGAGCGGGGGTGCCGCGGTGGCTGCCGCCGCCCGGGTACGCGATGCCGAGCGGCACTGGTCCACCGCCGCCCGGGTCGCCCTCGATCTGCTCCCCCGGCTGCTCGCCGGGCCGGTGGAGAGCGTCCTGAACGTCAACGCCCCGGACCTGCCGCACGGCCGGCTACGTGGCGTCCGCCGGGGAACGCTGGCCAGCTTCGGTCAGGTGCAGATGACGGTCGCCGAGACCGGACACGGCTTCATCCGTACCTCCTTGGAGGAGCCCGGCCAGGCCGTCCAGCCTGGAACCGACCTGGCGTTGCTGGCGGGCGGGTACGCCTCGGTCACCGCCGTCCGGGCGGTCACCGAGGTCTCCGACGTCGATCTGTCCGGCCTCGGCTCGCCGGAGGGCTGAGCCGTTCACACCGCCGGGGCGGCTCGGCGGCGCTCAGGCGCCGGGGAGCACCTCGCGGGCCGGCGCGACACCGGCGAAGTAGGGCTCGGGGGCACCGAAGAGGCCCAGCAGGCCGGTGACCCACAGCTGCCGGTGCACGAACCTGCTCGGCTCGGTGACCACCAGCTTCACGCCGCTGACCTCGCAGGTCTGGAAGCCGGCCACCATGGCGCTGATGCCGACGGAGTCGATGAAGGTGACCAGCCGCATGTTCAGCTCGATCCGGGACGGACGGCTCTTCGCGAGCACCTCCGCGATCGCCTCACGCACCTCGTACGCGGTGTCGACGTCGATCTCGCCGCGAGGCGTGATCTGGATGACACCACCCGGCAGAACCGACTTCACGATCGACAGGCTCACGCGAGCACCTCCACTCGCCCGTACCGGGCGCCTCATCAGTACGCGGGCCGCGACCGAGAGTATTCCTCCGACGGCCTCGGTCGCCACCCCTCGGGATGAGCAATTCGCGGACCGGGCACACCCGGGCGCCCAAATCCAGAATTTCCAGTTCCTCTTTTCCCCGACGGGGGTTCCACTCTTCAACGATCGACCAGGCCCGGCCGATCCGCCGCCCCAGGGTAACGGTCCACCGCCCGCCCGGCGCGCACCTCGGACATCGGCGCGTTCCGGTGGATTGACGTCGCTGCCTAGCATCGGCCGGGACGGACCGACGGAGAGGATGATCGATGATCAGGAGACTGCTCGGGCTGGCCGGCGTCGGCGCCCTGCTCGCTCTGATGATGGCCTGTGGCTTCGGCGGCGCGGGTGACGACGATGACGACGACGATGACGACTTCGCCCGGGGGTCGGCGGTGGTGTCGGTCCGCTGAGCCGATCGGGTTTGCCCGGCCCTCGGGCCGGGCACTGCCCCCGTGAGCGGACAGTCACGCACCGGACGACCGCCGACGTCCGAAATGGTCAGCGGACTCCGGCACCCGAGGAGGTAAGCACGATGTTCGGAACCACCCTGCTGGAACGCCGAGGCAAGCCCGAGCGCATCACGGATCAGGCGTGGCAGCACCTCGTCTCCGCCGTCGGTTCCGCCGGCGACAGTGTTCGATCGGCCCGCCGCAGCGGCTCGGACCTGGCCGACGGGGCGTCCGAGCTCGTCGGCTCCGCCGCGGACGAGGCCCGGCGCCGGGCCACCCTCGCCTTCGACGCGCTCGCCGG
>JBARAE010001012.1:0-12920 GCA_049791715.1 Micromonospora sp. | reverse complement strand
GCTTCGAGGTGCCGCGGGTCGGCGAGGTCGAGGACTTCGAGTACCTGTTCTGGGTCGGCTGCGCCGGCGCGTTCGAGGACCGGGCCAAGAAGACCACCCGGGCGGTCGCCACGCTGCTCAACGAGGCGGGCGTCTCCTTCGCCATCCTTGGCGAGGGGGAGACCTGCACCGGTGACCCGGCCCGCCGCATCGGCAACGAGTTCGTCTTCCAGATGCTCGCCCAGCAGAACGTCGAGACCCTGAACGAGGCGTTCGAGGGCCGGGACAAGGCCAAGCGCAAGATCGTGGCCACCTGCCCGCACTGCTTCAACACCCTCGGCAACGAGTACGGGCAGCTCGGCGGCGAGTTCGAGGTCGTACACCACACCCAGCTCCTGGCCCACCTGGTGGCTACCGGCAAGCTCACCCCGGTGCAGCCGGTCGACGGCGAGCTGACCTACCACGACCCCTGCTACCTGGGCCGGCACAACCGGGTGTTCACCCCGCCGCGCGAGGTGCTCGGCGCCGCTCTCGGCTCCGCCGAGATCACCGAGATGCCGCGGAACAGCGAGCGCTCCTTCTGCTGCGGCGCCGGCGGCGCCCGGATGTGGATGGAGGAGAAGATCGGCAAGCGGATCAACGTGGACCGGGTCGAGGAGGCCATGTCCACCGGGGCGAAGACCATCGCGGTCGGCTGCCCGTTCTGCTCGACGATGCTCAACGACGGGGTCAACGGCAAGGGTGCCGGCGAGCAGGTCGAGGTCGTCGACGTCGCCAGCGTGCTGCTCCGCTCGGTCAAGCCGGAGGACGCCGCCGGCGCCAAGGAGACCGCCGACGCGGCCAGCTAGCTGACGCGCCCGTACGCATCGAACGCGGCGCCATCCCGTCCGGGGTGGCGCCGCGCTCCGTTCCCGGCGGCGGGCGTGCGCTTGCGGGCGGCCGCGGGCGTGGAAGAATTCCGCGCGAGGTGAGGCGATCATCGACGGCCTACTGGTCACCACGCTGTTGCCCCTGGTCGGCTTCGTCCTGCTGACCGCGGGGAACGCGTTCTTCGTCGTGGCCGAGTTCGCCCTGGTCACGGTCGACCGGGCGGAGATCGACCGGCGGGCCGCGGAGGGCGACGGCCGGGCCGACACCGTACGCCGGGCGCTGCGGGAGCTCTCCTTCCAGCTCTCCGGAGCGCAGCTCGGCATCACCATCACCGCGCTGCTCACCGGCTACCTCGCCGAGCCGGCCCTCGCCCGGCTCTTCACCCCGCTGCTGCGTCCCGTCGGGGGCGCCGAACGGTTCAGCCCGGTGCTCGCCCTGGCCCTGGCCACGCTGATCTCGATGCTCTTCGGGGAGCTGGTGCCGAAGAACCTGGCGCTGGCCCGGCCGATGCCGGCCGCCCTCAGCACCGCCGGCCCGATGCACAACTTCTCCCGCGCGTTCGGCTGGCTGATCCGGGGGCTGAACAACTCGGCCAACCGGCTGGTGCGGCAACTCGGGGTGGAACCGCAGGAGGAGCTGGCCAGCGCCCGGTCACCCGAGGAGCTGGGCCTGCTCGCCGCCATCTCGGCCCGGGCCGGGGCGCTGCCGCCGGACACCGCGATGCTGCTGCGCCGGACCATCCGGTTCGGCGACAAGCGGGCCGCCGAGGCGATGACCCCCCGGGTGGACGTGATCGCGCTGCGGGCCACCGCCACGGTGACCGAGTTGCTGGATCTCTCCCGAGAGACCGGCCGGACCCGGTTCCCCGTCTACGAGGAGACCCTCGACCTGGTGACCGGGGTGGCCGGGGTGCCGGACGCGCTCGGGGTGCCGCTGGCCCGGCGCGCGACGACGACCGTCGCGGCGGTCGCCCGCGAGCCGGTGTACGTCCCGGAGAGCCTCGACCTGGACGGCGTCCTCGCCGCGCTGAAGGCGGCCGGCGCGGACCTGGCCATCGTGGTCGACGAGTACGGCGGCACCGACGGCGTGGTGACCGTGGAGGACCTGGTCGAGGAGCTGGTGGGGGAGATTGCGGACGAGTTCGACCCGGATGCCGTCGCCGACCTCGGCCCGGTCGAGTTGACCGTGCCGGGCGGCGAGCGGACCGTCCTGGTCGACGGTGTGCTCCGCGAGGACGAGCTGGTCGAGCAGACCGGCTTCCGGCTGCCCGAGGGGCCGTACGAGACCCTCGCCGGCTTCCTGATGGCCCGGCTCGGGCACATCCCGGTGCCGGGCGAGACCGTCGAGGAGGGCGGGTACGAGTTCACCGTCGTCGAGGTCGACCGGCACCGCATCGAGCAGGTGCGAGTGGTCCGCCCCGAGGAGCCCGACGACGATGACTGAGCTGCTGATCGCCGTCCTGCTCCTGCTCGGCAACGGCTTCTTCGTGGGCAGCGAGTTCGCGCTGATCGCCTCCCGCCGTACGGTGATCGAACCGCTCGGCGCGACGTCGAAGCGGGCGCGCTGGACGTTGTCGGCGATGAACCAGATCCCCCTCATGATCGCGGGGGCCCAGCTCGGGATCACGATCTGCTCCCTCGGCCTGGGTGCGATCGCCGAGCCGGCGCTGGCCCACCTGCTGGAGTCGCCGTTCGAGGCGGTGGGGCTGCCGGCCGGCGCCGTCCACCCGGTGGGCTTCGTGATCGCCCTCGGCGTGGTGGTCTTCCTGCACACGGTGGTAGGCGAGATGGTGCCGAAGAACATCACCCTGGCCGGCCCGGAGCCGTCGGCGCTGTGGCTCGGGCCGGCCATGCTGGCGTTCTGCGTGGCCACCAAGCCGCTGCTGCTGACCATGCGGTGGGCGGCCCGGCAGGTGCTGCGCTGGTGGCGGGTCGAGGCGACCGACGCGGTGAAGACCGTCTTCACCGCGGAGGAGTTGGCCGGACTGGTCTCCCAGGCGCGTACCGAGGGGCTGCTGGACGCGGAGGAACACGCCCGGATCACGGGCGCGCTGGCCCTGCACAGCCGGACGGCGGCGGACGCCCTGCAACCGTGGTCGACGGTGACCACGGTGGCCGAGGACGTCTCACCGGCGTCGCTGGAGGTGCTGGCCACCCGCACCGGCAGGTCCCGGTTTCCGGTGGTGCAGCGCTCCACCCGCCGGGTGCTCGGCTTCGTGCACGTCAAGGACGTCCTCGGGTACGCCGGCGCGAGCCGCCGGGCCCCGGTGCCCGCCGAGGTGTACCGGCCGCTGGCGGTGGTTCCGCCGGACCGTACGCTGGCCGACCTGCTGCTGTCGATGCGGCGCGAGCGGCGGCACATGGTCCTGGTGAGCGACGGCCGCCGACCCCTCGGCGTGGTGACGCTCGACGATGTATTGACGGCCATCGTCGGCGGGTGAACGAATACCCTTGGTGTGCAGGCGATTGCGGAGCAGTGATTGTCCGAAAGGCCGCCTTGATTCCACCCGGGGCCTTCCCTAATGTGGGGCACCGACCGCTGTGGGTCGTCTGCCTCGATCTTCCCCTGCACGAGGCGCCCGGCGGTCGGTTGCAAAGGAGTCGGTGCCGGTGGCAACCATGCCCCCTCATCGTCACGCCCCGAGCCGGCCGTCCGTCCGACCGGTCGGCGTGCGCCGGGTCGTTCACCGTCTGCTCACCCTGGTCGCGGCCGTTGCGGTCGGCGCGGGGATGCTCGCCGCGCCGGCGCATGCGGAGCCCTCCGTGGACGAGATCGAGGCTCAGATCGACAAGCAGTGGGAGAAGCTCGAGCCCACGATCGAGAACTACAACAAGGTTCGCGCCCAGCTCAAGGCCAACAAGGAGAAGTCGGCGGCGCTCGAGAAGAAGATGGCTCCGCTTGAGCTGGAGTCGACGCTGGCCCTGAACCGGGTCGGCGACATCGCCGCCCACTACTACATCGAGGGCCCCTCTCACGACCTCGGCGCCCTGCTGGTCAGCACGAAGCCCGGCACGCTCGCCGAACAGCTCGTCATGCTGGACCGGTTGGCCGCCGACCAGCGCAAGCAGATCTCCGGCGTGCTCGCCATCCGGGACAAGTACAACCGGCAGAAGCAGAAGCTGGACGCCCTGATCGCCACCCAGCTCCAGCAGCAGAAGGAGCTGGCGGCGAGGAAGAAGCAGATCGACGCCGAGATCAAGCGCCTCACCGCCTCGCTGCCGAAGACCACGGTGAAGGTCGCGGGCTGCCCGACCATCAACGGCGTGGTCAGCAGCGCCGCGCAGACCGCGATCCGCGTCGCGTGCCAGCAGGTGGGTGACCCGTACGTGTGGGGCGCCAACGGCCCCGACGCGTTCGACTGCTCCGGCCTGACCCAGTACGCGTACAAGGCGGCCGGCATCTATCTCACCCACTTCACCGGTGCCCAGTGGAACGAGGGCAGGTCGGTGTCGCGCTCCGAAGCCCGCCCGGGGGACCTGGTCTTCTTCTACAGCGACCTGCACCATATGGGTCTCTATCTGGGCGACGGCCTGATGGTGCACGCACCGCGGACCGGGAAGCCGGTCCAGGTGACGAAGATCAGCTACATGCCGGTCGCCGGCTTCCGCCGGGTCACCTGACGTCTGTGTGACCACGTGTGAAGGCCCCCGGTCCAGCGACCGGGGGCCTTCGTCGTGCGGGAGGTGGCTACTGAGCCGAGGCCGGCAGGATCTGCACGTCGTCGAGGTTCGCGAACATCACCCGGTGGCCGAACTGGATCTGCACGTACCGGTTCTCGCCGCGGACCACGGTCCGGTCACCCGGCGCCGAGCCGTCGAACGAGACCGCCCGGTAGTACTCGCCCGGCAGGATCCCGCCGAGCGCGTACCGCTGGCCCGCCGTGAAGGTGTACTGCAGTGGCGAGATGGTCTGGTACGGGATGTACGACGGGTACGCCGCCCGCTCCGGGTAGGCCCGGCCGTACACGGGGATGGTGGCCCGGCCCGGCTTGGGCGTCACCACGAAGCCCTCGGTCCAGCGGGCGGTCGGGGCCGAGGCCGGGTTGTGGAACCAGGCCTTCTGGCCGAGGTACCAGATCGCGGTCCAGTCGCACTGGATGTCCGCGAGCGCGTACGTCTGGCCGGCCGAAGCGCGGGCGCCGTGGTCGGAGATGTACATGGTGTCCGGCGAGCCGTCCGGACGCAGCCCCTTGTCGTTGACCAGCGGAGCCGTCTCGCTCGGCGCGGTGCGCAGGATGACCGAGGACGAGGGGCGCAGTGGGCACGGCGCGGCCGGCGGGACCGGCGTCGGCACCCCCGGTGGCTGCTGGTTGCAGCCGTAGAAGGCCGGCTGGTTGGTGGCGTAGGTGGGGTCGATGACGACCAGGCCGCTCTGCGGCGTCCCGGTGGACTGGAACGGCGCCTGCATCAGGTCGAAGTAGTGCGACCAGTCCCAGTAGGGACCCGGGTCCCAGTGCATGCCGCGGACGGTTCCGGCGGTGGTGCCGGGGACGTTGTCGTGCCCGAGGATGTGCTGCCGGTCCAGCGGGATCTGGAACCGCAGCGCCAGGTGCCGGACCAGCTTGGCCGACGTGCGGTACATCGCCTCGGTGTACCAGGTGCCGTGGCCGGCGAAGCCCTCGTGCTCGATGCCGATGGACTTGGCGTTGACGTACCAGTTGCCGGCGTGCCAGCCGACGTCCTTGGCCTTGATGTGCTGGGCCACGTAGCCGTCGACCGAGCGCAGCGTGTAGTGCCAGCCCAGGTAGGTCTTGGTCTGCACGAGCTTCACGCTGGGGCCGAAGTACCCCTCGGTGTCGTGGATGACGATGTACTCGATCTTCTGTTGGGCCGGCCGGTCGCCCAGGTCGTGGTTGCCGTAGTCGCCCGGGTTCGGGCCGTACTTCTCGTACGGCGCCGGGATCCACTCGCAGGCGAGGCGGACCGGGCACTCGAGGCCGTCCGGCCGCTCCGCGCGGCGCAGCCCGAGGCGGTGCAGCCCGGACTCGTCGGGCGTCACCGCGGCGGCGGCGAGGGCCACCCGCTGGCCGTCGTCGGTGGTCCGGCTCGCGCCGACCCGGATCTGGTCGTACACCTCGTCGGCAAAGGCCGCCGCGGCGTCCTCGGTGTCCGCGCCGGAGTACCGGGCCACCGCCCCGTACCAGGCCGCCGGATCGCTGTCGGCGCCCGTCGGCGCAGCCAGCACCTTCTGGTACGACGCGAGCAGCGCCGCCCCGCCGCGGATGTTCGCGGCCGCGTCGGCGCGCAGGGCCTCCTCGGAGAGGCCGGTGAGCGCCGCGGCGGCGTCGAGGGTCTGCAGGGACGCCTGCGGTAGGAGATCACCGGCGGGGGCGGCCGCTGCCGACGGGTCGAGGGCCAGTGGACGGGACTCGTCGCCCCGGGGGTCCTCGTTCTCGTCGACGTGCGTGCTGGACGGTGTGGACGCCACCTGCTCGGCGTCGGTCAGGTGCATCGGCCCGTAGCCGCCGCTGGTGCTCGGCTGACCCGGGTGGGTGTCCCAGCGGGACTCCAGGTAGGACACGCCGAGCAGAACGCTCTGCGGTACGCCGTACTCGGCCGCCGCGGCGGCGTACTGCTGCTGACGGTCGGTGGGTTCGGCGGTGCCGGCCGCGACGGGCTCGGCGGCCACGGGTCCGGTGGTGAGAAGGGCGGTGGCCGCCGCCGCTGCGGCAGCGAGCAGGATCCGTCTGCGCGGCGGCACAGGTGAGAGGTGCATCGAACCTCCAGATCGGGTGGGGGTCACTGCGTAGCTCACCCTCGCCCCGCAGATGGCCGCCGGTCAATACCTTTCCCGTCGATGATGTTGCATGAAAAAAACCTTCACCGGCCGGTAGTTCCCGTGATCTGTGTACGGAGTGTCACGGCGTTGATGGTTGCGGATCTATAACGCCCGTCTCTACTCTGGTCAATCGTCGACCGGTAGCAGCACCGCCCAGCCCGGGTGGTGACGGTCCGACACCGCCGAGTCGCCTCCGGGCGAGCCGGGGACCCAGGTACCTGGGGTGAATCCGCAGCCACTGCGGTAGGGCGGCTCCCTTCCCGCCCGAACCCGTCAGCTAACCCGGTAGGCGGTCAGTGAAGAAGGAGTATCGAGCCCGGTGGCACACCATGCCCCGCGGCCACCGTCGGTCCGGTCGGTCGACCGGATGACGACTGCGCCGCGTTCCCGCTGGTCCCGCTTCACCACCGCCCTCGCCGCCCTGGCCGGCACCGCCGTCATCCTGACCGGCGGCGCCACGGCGGCCCACGCCGAACCGTCGGTCCCCGAGATCGAACGTCAGATCGACCAGGACTGGAACAAGCTCGAACCGATCATCGAGCAGCACAACGCCACCCGCGAGGACCTCGCCGTCAAGCGCAAGCAGGCCGATGCGCTCGCCAAGCAGATCGCGCCCCTGGAGCGCCAGGTCGACCTGGCCCTGGGCCAGGTCGGTGGCCTCGCCGCCGAGGCGTACAAGGGCGGGCAGGTCTCGACCGTGAACGCGCTGCTGGACAGCCGGACACCCGGCGACGTGGTCGCCGGACTGGAGATGCTCGACCGGTTCGCTTACCGCCAGCAGCAGCAGGTACAGGCCGTCGCGAAGCTGCGCGACCAGCTCGCCGCCAAGAAGCAGCCGCTCGACGAGATGGTCGCCCAGCTCGCCCGCACCGAGGCCCAACTGGCGGCAAAGAAGAAGCAGATCAACGCCGAGATCGCCCGGCTGGAGAAGCTCCGGCTCAAGGTGTACGGCAACGGCGGCGGCGGTCCGCTGCGCCCCGCTCCCTGCCCGTCCGAGTACATCTCCGGCCCAGGGGGAATCGCGGCCAAGTTCGCCTGCGCGCAGATCGGCAAGATCTACGTCTGGGGCGCGGCCGGCCCGGACCACTACGACTGCTCCGGCCTCACGATGGCCGCCTGGGAAAAGGCCGGGGTCTCCCTGCCGCACAACGCCCGGATGCAGCACGATGTGACCGCCCGGGTGAGCCGGAGCGAGCTTCGCCCCGGCGACCTGGTCTTCTATTACAGCGACCTGCATCACGTGGCGCTGTACGTCGGCAACGGCTGGGTGGTGCACGCCTCCCAGTCCGGCAAACCGATCACGATGAAACGCGTCGACGACGGCCAGATCAACAGCTACGGCCGGCCGAGCTGAGCGAACGACGGGCCCTCGCGTCGCGGGGGCCCGTCGGTCTCAGCGGGTCGGCCAGGTGCGCCAGTTCTGCCAGGAGCGGCTCGGGGTCGGCCCGCGCTGCCCCTGGTAGCGCGACCCGTAGACCTCCGAGCCGTACGGGTGCTCGGCCGGCGAGGAGAGCCGGAAGATACAGAGCTGGCCGATCTTCATGCCCGGCCAGAGGGTGATCGGCAGGTTCGCCACGTTGGAGAGTTCCAGGGTGACGTGGCCGGAGAACCCGGGGTCGATGAAGCCGGCGGTGGAGTGGGTGAGCAGCCCCAGCCGCCCCAGGCTGGACTTGCCCTCCAGCCGGCCGGCGAGCTGGTCGCCCAGCGAGATCACCTCGAGCGTCGAGGCGAGCACGAACTCGCCCGGGTGCAGCACGAACGGTTCGCCCTCGGGCACCTCGACCATCGACGTCAGGTCGTCCTGCTGCAGCGACGGGTCGATGTGCGTGTAGAGGTGGTTGTTGAAGACCCGGAAGAGCCTGTCCAGGCGTACGTCGATGCTGGACGGTTGCACCAGCGTGGGCTCGAACGGCTCCAGCGCCAGCGTGCCCGCCTTGATCTCGGAGACCAGGTCACGGTCGGAGAGCAGCATCGGAACACCATACCCGTACGGGTGAACTGGGTGTCGGACTACATCTTCGTACATGTGTTCGATAGAATGTCGGCATGGCTTCCTGGTCCGAATTCGCCGCCGACGAGCCCCGCCTCGCGGACGAGATCCGCCTTCTCATGCAGCAGTACGGGCCGGGTTTCGGTTACCTCGCCACGGTGCGCGCCGACGGTGGCCCACGGGTCCACCCGGTCTCCCCGGTCATCACCGACGACGGGCTCTTCTGCTTCGTCATCGACTCGCCCAAGCGCCGCGACCTCGAACGCGACGGCCGTTACGCCCTGCACTCGTTCCCGCCGGAGGAGAGCGACGACGAGGCGTACGTCGCGGGGCGGGCCCACCCGGTCACCGACCAGGCCCGGGTCGCCCGGGTGGCCGAGCTGGGCCGGGCCGCGCCGCACGTCGACTGGCGGCTCTTCGAGTTCACCATCGACGTGGCGATGCTGACGCGGCGCGACCACGCGGCCCGGCTCAGCACGTCTCCGGGCGAGCCGGCGGTGCAGGTCTGGCTCGATCCGCAGGCGAGCGGTGCGACCCGACGCAGCGCCGCTCCCGAGGGCCGGCGTGGCCGGCACGGCTTCGACACCCGTCGCCCAGCCGCCTGAGGTCCGAAACGCCGGTGCCGGCCCCGTCCGAGGACGGAGCCGGCACCGATTCGTTCCTGCTGGGGTGTTACGCCGCGCGGTAGGCGTTCCACGCGGTGAGCATCCGGCTCGCCTGCCCAGCGGTGAACTGGTGCATGCACGAGTCGTAGGTGTAGTCCATGAAGTTGGTGATCGGGTCCAGCCCCGTCGCCGTGCAGGTGTCCCGCCCGGTCGGGCACTGGTACGCCGCCGAGGCCTCCGCCGGGGTGTCGTCGACGCTGTCGCCCGAGCCGGTGCAGCCGCCCTGGAAGGTGTGGTAGAGGTTCAGCCAGTGGCCGATCTCGTGGGTGCCGGTGTCACCCTCGTTGTAGTTGGTCGCGGTGCCACCCGGCAGCGACTCGTTCAGCGCGACCACACCGTCCATGGCGTCGAGCTTGCGCTTCGGGAAGGTCGCCCAGCCCAGCAGGTTGTCGCTCAGCTCGCCCAGGTAGATGTTGAGGGTGTTCTTGCCGCCCTCGCGCAGCGAGGTCTTCATCTGCCGCTCGGCCGTGGAGCCCTGCACGATCGGGTACCAGGCGGAGTTCGTGACGTGGTGCACCTTGGTGAGCTGGAAGCTGAAGGCCGTGGCCGCACCGCCGGTGGCGCCGCTGTAGGCCTGGTTCAGCACGGTGATCTGGGAGGTGACCATCGAGTCGGGGATGTTGCCACCGGCCCGGGTGGCGTCGCGCTGGATGACGTGCACGACCACCGGGACGGTCACGGCTGCCAAGGGGGTGGCTCCGGCGCCGGCGCGGAAGTTCGCCCGCTCCCGCAGGGCGGCGGCGAGGTCGGCCTCGCGGTCACGCACCTGCTTGGCGGTCAGGGCGTTCGGGTCCAGCTTGGTGCTGCCGCCCTTGGCGACGCGGGCGTCCGGGTGGACGTCGGCCGGCTCGGCGCAGGAGCCGGCCGGGGCGGCCGAGAAGGCCGAAGCAGCGGGGACGACGCCCACCGCGGCGGTGCTGAGCAGCAGCGCGAGGGTCGTCGACGCGACACCGGCGGCACGCCGGGTCAGCAGGTTGGGACGGAGTCCCATGGGCCCACCTCTTTCTGGCGGCGGACATCGGGGTATGTCACGCCGTGTCGGAGAACGTGGGGGAGACGTTACAGTCCATCGACGAATTTGAGAACGCCCATATGTTGCCGCAGTGAAACCTCCTGCCGCTCGCCGCGCACGCCGTGATGCAAGATCTTTCGAGTCCGTTCCGCTGCAGCTGGGGATGGGTGACTGATCCTCGGACGTCGGCGACTCGGGGCGCGCGGGGGGTACCTGGGTGCAGGGACGTGGTGACCTCAGGTACAGTGGTGCCGCCTGCGGGTGTAGTTCAATGGCAGAACATCAGCTTCCCAAGCTGACAGTGCGGGTTCGATTCCCGTCACCCGCTCCACGGTCGAGGCCCTGGTCAGGACGCGAGTCCCAGCCGGGGCCTTCGACTTTGCTGGGGCCAGCAGCGCCCGGCGGGCCATCCACGGGCCACTAGGCACGCTTCTTGCCCGCCTTCTTGCCCTTGGCCTTCTCCGACGAGCCCGCGGCCGACTTCTTGGCCTTCTTGCGTTCAGCCTTCACCGCGTCGCTCACCGCCTGGGCGATGGCCCGATCCGCCTCCGAGGTGGCGTGCTGGTAGATCATGGCCGCTTGCTGCGAGTCGTGACCCATCCGGGCCATCAGCTCGCGGGTGCTGGCACCGGTTCGCGCCGCGATCGTGTTGCCCGTGTGCCGTAGGTCGTGGAAGTGGAGCCCCGACACGCCGAGCTTCGCGACCGCCGATGGCCAACCAATGACCTTGTTGAGGTTGCCGCGCCAGATCGGCCGGCCGGACGGAGTCGTGAACACCCACGCTTCCGGGTTGTCGTCGACGAACGCCGCCAGGTGCTCGCGCAGCGCCGGCAGGATCGCCGCCGGCACCGAGACGGCACGCCGACCAGCACGCGACTTCGGAGGACCGAGGACCAGCCCGACGCCACGCACCTCCGTGAACGTCTGCCGAACGCGGACCGCCCCGGTGTCGGCGTCGACATCCTGCCGTTGCAGTGCGGACACCTCACCCCACCGCAGGCAGGCGAAGGTAGTCACCAGGACCAGGGCGCGATACCGCTCGTCCACCTGCTCGGAGAGCTTGAGCACCTGGGCGAGCGTGAGCACCGGCCGCTCCGCCGGCTTTTCCTGGTCCGCACCCGGAATCCGGCACGGGTTCTTGCGCAGCAGCTCGTCCTCGTTGACCGCCGTCATCAGCACGGCCCGCAGCAGCCGGTACGCCTTGGCGGCCATCGTCTCCGAGACGCCGTTGCCGAGCAGCTTCGCCCGCCACTCGCGGATCATCGGCGTGTCCAGCTGACTCAGCTCCACCCGATGGGACAACGAGATCCTGATGGGCTGGTACGCCGCAGACGACGGCTCTGTCCGCTCCAAGGGAACGATGTACTTCGTCCTGCACCCGCACGGTCAGCACATGGCAGGCCGCTGGGTCGGCCTCAGCTACGACGGCAAGATCGTCACCGGATGGGGCGCGATGGCGCGGGGCCAGCAGGAGGCAACCGACGTCATCGCGGAACTCAAACAGCAGGAGACGAAGCGATGACCACGGAGATCTGCGAAGTCATCATCACCGCACCCGACGCCGACTGGCTTGCCGCCTTTACTCGCCGCCTGGTCGACGACGGGCTCGCGGCATGCGGGCACAACATCGCCGCCATCCGGTCCATCGACCGATGGCAGGGCGCCACCCACGACGAGCACGAGGCACGAGTCGCGCTCCACACGCGGGCCGAGCTGGTGCCGGCGATCGTGCAGCGAGCCGACGCGGAACATCCGTACGAGGTGCCCTGCGTCATCGCCACCCCGGTCATCGCAGGGAACCCCGCCTACGTTAAGTGGGTACTCGACGAAACCGCGGGCACCCAGCCTCACCCGTAGTGTCATCCGATCGGAGATGTGCGACAGATCTTCGCCAGCTGAAGTGCGACATGTGCCAGAACTAGGCAGCAGGCCGTGGATGCCTGAACGCGCGGATCTGCCGATGAGCGCGCGTCTTGGGACTTTGAGCAAGCGGCTGGCAGGCTGTCTCCATGCGATGGTTTAAGCGGCGCGGGCGACCCACGGCCGACGAGCAATGGGAGGGCATCTCTCAGGAAGTTGCCGCTGCCAAAGCGAGTCGTGTCGCCGCCACCGCTGACTCCCGCGACCTGGTGGAAGCCATCTCCGACGCCTTGTTCCGAGCGGATCCCGTGGGCATCAACCTCGGGATCAACACAGATGAGTACGCCTCTGAGGCGGAGACGATTGTGATCGCTCTGCCCAACACGAGCGGTCCCCGGGATGTTCAGCTCTTGGTCCATGAGTGTTTCGTCCAGTGGTTCCATGCGCAGATGGCAGGACCACCCGCTCGATTCGCAGGTCTGGCGGACGAGATTTGGGACCTATGGCAACGTCATGAGGCCCGGCGCTCCAGCAGTGCATAGCTGGTCGCTGGTCATGTCATGCCGCCGAGCTTGCGCGGCAGCCTGCAGAGGCGGTCACGCGGCGTGACGCGCACGCAGGCTGCCCGCTGCGCGCTCGTGCCGATGAGCGGTAGTGGCAGCGCTGCGAGGAGCAGGCGTCAGGAGACCGATGGCGGCCAGCGGTATCCGCGCCACTCGTCCCATGTCGCGAATCCAGCCGGTGGGTCATCAATGGGTTCACTGCC
>JBARAE010001011.1:0-5269 GCA_049791715.1 Micromonospora sp. | reverse complement strand
GCCGCCGGCTGCGTCCGGCCGCCACCCCGCGCACCGCCGGCCTCATGTTCCGCCGGGCGCGCCGGGAGATCGTCGCCCTGCTCAACGACATCGGCCGGGAGTTCGCCTCGGCCACCCCGCCCGGCACCCCGCCGCTTTGGGTGACCAGCCTGGTCCGCAGCGCCGAGCACCAGTACCGGCTGCGCCGCCTCGGGTACGCCGCCATGGTGCCCAGCGGGCACTGCCTCGGGTACGCCGCGGACGTGGAGATGACCTGGTTCCAGCGCTTCGGGGTCCGCGACGTCCTGGCCGACCTGCTGCTGGCCCGGCAGGACGCCGGGGAGATCAACGTGGTCGACGAGGGCCAGGCCTGGCACCTCTGCCTCGCGCCCGCCGCCCGGCTGCGGCTGCGGCGGGCCTACGAGGCCGAGCTGGGGGTGTGACGGCGTGTGCGGCATCGCCGTCTGCCTCGGGCCGGAGGCGGACCCGGCCACCTTCCGCCGGATGCTCGCCGTCCTCGCCCCGCGTGGCGAGGTCACCGAGACGCGGCAGGAGAACGGGGTGCTCGCCGGCGTCCGGCGGCTGCGGGTGGTGGACCGCGAGCGTGCGGTGCAGCCCTGGGTCTCGGCCGACGAGCGCCTCCTGCTCTGCTACAACGGCGAGGTCTTCAACCACCACGAGTTGCGAGCCGAGCTGACCCGGTCCGGGTACGCCTTTCGCAGCGAGAGCGACACCGAGGTCGTGCTCGCCGCCTTCCTGCGGTGGGGCGAGGACGCGGTGCGCCGGTTGCGCGGCGAGTACGCCTTCGCGGTCGTCGAGCGGGCCACCGGCCGGGCGTACCTGGCGCGGGACCCGCTCGGGGTGAAGCCGCTCTACTGGTCCCGCACCCCCGGCTGCCTGCACCTGGCCTCGGAGATCAAGGCGCTGGCGGGGCACGGCGCACCGGTCAGCGAGGTGCCGCCCGGACACCACGGCTGGGCCGAGCCCGACGGGCCGGTACGGCTGCGTCCGCACGTCGACCTGCTGACCGTCGGCGCGGGGCTGCCGGTGATCGACGACCCGGACGAGGCCGCACTGCTCGTCCGGGTCGCGCTGACCGACAGCATCCGGATGCGGTTGGACACCGACCTGGCGGTGGGGGTGGTCCTCTCCGGCGGGCTGGACAGCTCGCTGGTGCTGCTGCACGCGCGGGAGATGCATCCGAACTGCGTCGCGGTCACCGTCGGAGTCCCGGACAGCCCCGACGTGGCGTACGCGCGGCGACTCGCCGCCGACGTGGGCGTGCCGCACGAGGTGATCGAGCTGCGCCCGCGGGACATCCGACTCGCCGACGTCCGGGAGGCGATCCGGATCTCCGAGCTGACCGAGTACGGCGACATCATCAACGCGGTGGTCTCGGTGCCGATCTTCCGCCGGCTGCGGGAGCTGGGCATCAAGGTGGTGCTCACCGGCGACGGCTCGGACGAGCTGTTCGGCGGCTACCCGATGTACCACCGGGTCGGCCTCGAGGCGTCCCGGCGGCTCTCCGTGCACCGGATCCGCAACCTCTGTCGTACGGAGTTGCAGCGGCTGGACCGGGCGAGCATGGCGCACGGCGTGGAGGCCCGGGTGCCGTTCCTCGACCTGAGCGTGGTGGAGCTGGCCATGCGGCTGCCGCTGGCATTGAAGATGCGCGAGCGCCAGGAGAAGTGGATCGTCCGGCGGGCGTTCGCCGACCTCCTGCCGGAGTACATCCGCCGGCGGCCGAAGAACGCGATGTCGTACTCGTCCGGGCTGCACGAGCGGGCCCGCCTCTACAAGCCGCTGTTCGCCCGCTTGCACCGCTCCTTCGGCTACGACCTGCTGGAACCGGTCCGCCGCGACTTCGACAGCGTCCTCACCCGGTGCGGCAACGACCTGGACCGGGCCATCGCCGAAGGGCTGGCCCGCCCCGACTACACCGTCCTGGAACACGCCCGGGACCTGGTCGGCGCGGCGAAGTGGAACGCCGCCCCGATGGTCCGTCGCCTGGTCGGCCCCCGCCGCACCCCCGGTGACGACGAGGCGCCGCTGCCCGGCTGAGGCGCGACCGGGTCGCCTCGGGTGCTTGACTCTGACACGGTGTCAGGGCCGAGCGTGAGGGGGCCATGTTCACCATCGGAGAATTCGCCAGACTCGGCCGGGTGTCGGTCCGGATGCTGCGGCACTACGACAGCATCGGCCTGCTCCGCCCGGCGGCCGTCGGTCCGCACACCGGCTACCGGTACTACCGGGCCGACCAGCTGCGCCGGCTCAACCGGGTGATCGCCCTCAAGGACCTCGGGCTCACCCTGGACCAGGTGCGGGCCATCGTGGACGACGCGGTCGACGTCGCCGAACTGCGCGGCATGCTGCGGCTGCGCCGGGCCCAGTTGGCCGCGCAGGTCGCCGCCGACACCGTGCGACTGGCCGGGATCGAGGCGAGGCTCCGAATGATCGAGACGGAGGGTCGAATGACCACCGAGGACGTCGTACTGAAGCAGATCGCATCGGTCCGGATCGCGGAGCTGACGGGCCTCGCGCCCAGCTACGAATCGCCGGACATCAGCCCGGTGATCCAGCCGCTCTATCCGGAGCTCTTCCGCCGCCTGGAAAGCAACCACATCCGCCCGACCGGCCCGGGGATCGCCTGGTACGAGGGGTATGGCGAGGGGGAAGCGGTGGTGGTGCACGCGGGGGTGACCGTCGGGGTCGACCCGTCGGCGGCGCGCGACCTCACCGTCGTGGATCTGCCGGACGTCGCCGCTGCCGCCACGATCATCCACCACGGCTCGATGGACGAGGCGGACCGGAGCATCCAGGTGCTCGCCCGGTGGATCGAGGAGAACGGGTACCGGGCGGAGGGGTACGCCCGCGAGGTCTACCTGGACTACTGCCAGGACGAGCCGGAGAAGGGCGTCACCGAGCTGCAGATCCCGGTGTCCCGACGCTGATCCGTGCCGGGGCAGCGCGACGTCCGATCGCCGCCAGCCACCGGCCGTCTCGGCGACGAAGGTGGAGTCATGACGACGACCAGGAAGACCTCGTACCGGGTGCACGCGTTGCCGGCCGGTGTGCTGGCCGACGTACGGCGCACCGGCCGCGACGCCGCCGGACAGCCGGTGGAGCAGCTGGCCGCCGGGGGAGGGGAGCCGCTGCGCTGCTGCCTGCGCGACGCCGACCCCGGTGAGTCGCTGCTGCTCTTCGGCTACGCCCCGCCCGTCCCTGCCGGGCCGTACCGGGAGATCGGGCCGATCTTCGCCCACGACGGGGACTGCGTCGGCCCGGACCGCCCGGGCGGCTACCCGGCGGACTGGCGGGGACGCCCGCAGGTGCTGCGGGCCTACGACCGGCGGGGACGGATCCACGGCGGCCGGCTGCACGACGGCAGCGATCCGGAGTCGGTGATCGCCGACCTGCTCGCCGATTCCGCGGTGCAGCGGCTGCACAGCCGCAACGTCCTGTACGGCTGTTTCATGTTCGTCGTCGAGCGGGCCACCGCCTGAGCCGCGTCCTCCGGGCGTGACCGGCGGCGGTCGGGGTAACAGCCGGGCATGGCGGGACTGGACGCGATGGTGGTCGGGCAGGTGGCGCGGGACATCGTCCTGCTCGTGGACGAGGTCCCCGGCGCCTCCGGTACCGCGCCCGTGCGGTGCCGCCGTGAACTGCTCGGCGGCAAGGGCGCCAACCAGGCGGTCGGGCTCGCCCAGCTCGGCGTACGGGTCGGACTCCTCGGCGTGGTGGGGCAGGACGAGGTCGGCGACCGTCTGCTCGGCCGGGCGCGCAGCGACGGCATCGACGTCGCCCCGGTGCTGCGCCGGGAAGGCCCGCCCAGCGCCCTGATCGTCGACGTCGTCGACGCCCGGGGCCACTGGCGGTATCTGGAGGACATCCCGAAGGAGACCCTGCTGACCGAGGCGGACGTCACCGGTGCCGAGGACGCGCTGCGCGCCGCGCGGGCGGTCGTGGTCCAACTGCAGCAGCCGCTGTCGGCGGCGCTGGCGGCGGCGCGCTGCGCCAAGGCGGTCGACGCGCTGGTGCTGCTGGACGGCGCGCCTGAGGACCCCGACGGCGCCGCCGAGCTGCTCGGCTTGGCCGACGTCCTGCGCGCCGACGCGAAGGAGGCCGGGCTGCTCGTCGGCGACCCGCCGAAGGACGCGGAGGCCGGTCTGCACGCGGGCCGGGAACTGCTCGGGCGGGGGCCGTGGCTGGTGGCCGTCGAGGTGGCGGGGGAGGGTAACGCCTTCGTCTGGTCGGACGGTGAGCTCTTCGTGCCGATCAGCGAGACGCCCACGGTGGACACCACCGGGGCCGGGGACGCGTTCGTCGCGGCGCTCACCGTCGGTCTGCTTCGCGGCGAACCGCACGAGCGGACCGCCCGGTACGCCGTCGCGGCGGCCGGCGCCACCGTCGGGCACCCCGGTGGCCGTCCGGCCCTCACCGAGGAGGCGATCGAGGAGCAGCTGGCCCGGATCCCCACCTCCTGACGGCCGGTACGCCAGTGGCCGCGACTGGGACCCGAATCCGGCGCTGGTGCTGCGGACCGACTCGCCGGACGGCTATGCGTCGGTGTCCCTGGTGGACATCTCGTACCTCGGCGTCGGCCCCGAGCCGGTCGGTGACCGTCGGCTGCTCAACGCCCCGCTGCTGCCCTTCGACGGGATGAACGAACGCGGGCTCGCGGTCGGGCTGGCCGCCGACGACCGGGCCACGGCGCGCCCGGTACCGGGTCGACCGACCGTCGGCTCCGTCCGCATCTTCGTCGACGGCACGATGCGGGCCCAGCGGGGGCGGGGCAGCTGGCAGGCGCTGACCAACGTACCGGTGGTGGGCGTACCCGAGCGGCAGCTGCGGCAGGACCACCGGTACGGGGTGATCGCCGCCGCCCTGGACCGGGCCGACGGGGTGGTGGACGCCCCCGCCGCCCTGGCCGTCCTCGACGCCGCCCGCCAGCCGCACACCCGGTGGTCGGTCACGTACGTACTGCGCACCGGCGAGGTGCGGCTGGTCACCGCGACCGGTGGTCGCGAGCGGCGGTACCGGCTGACGGTGAGCTGACGTCCGGCCCGGACCCCCGCCGGGCCGGCACCCCGATCAGGGGGGTGCGTTCGGCGGCGGCACCCCAGCACCCGGTCGAGGGATCAGCCCTCGGCGGCGATCGGGGGAGTGGTCGTGGTGGTCTCCGTCGGCGCCGGTGCGGTGGTCGTGGGCGGCGTGGTCGTCGGCGCCGGGTCCGTGGTCGGCGGTGCCGACGGCACCGTGGACGCGCTCGGCGACGTGGACGGTGCGGTGG
>JBARAE010001010.1:0-4165 GCA_049791715.1 Micromonospora sp. | reverse complement strand
GCCGCCTTCTTCCGGGACCCGGAGCGGGACGTGCCGGAGGACCCGTCGGCCGTGGTCGCCGCGGCGGACGGTCAGGTCCTCTCGGTGCAGCGGCTGCACGACGAGCGCTTCGGCGAGGGCGAGTGGCTGCGGGTCGCGGTCTTCCTCTCCGTGCTGGACGTGCACGTCAACCGGTCCCCGGTGGCCGGGAAGGTGGTCGACTACTTCGTCGCCGACGGCGGCTTCGTCAACGCGATGAAGCCGGACGCCGAGCACAACGTGGCGGCGTACACGGTGCTGGACACCGAGCACGGCCCGGTGGTGGTCGCGCAGCGTACCGGCCTGATCGCCCGCCGGATCGTGCAGCGGGCGCCGGTCGGTGCCCTGCTGGCCAAGGGTGAGCGCTTCGGGTTGATCCGGTTCGGCTCGCGGACCGACGTCTACCTGCCGGCGGACGCCGCCGAGCCGCTGGTCGGCCCAGGCGACAAGGTGGTCGGCGGCTCGACCGTGATCGCCCGCTGGGTCTGACCCCGGGGATGCGAAAAGGGGCGCCGCGAGTGCGGCGCCCCTTTTTCGACGGCTCGGATCAGGCGGCCCGGCGCTGGTGCAGCCAGAGCAGTGGGCCGCTGACCAGGTAACCCACCACCACCAGGGCGAAGGTCAGCCGGATGTCGACCAGGGCACCGACCACCGGTGCCAGCCACAGCCACGGCGGCAGCTTCACCAGCCGGGCCAGCTTGGCGTACGGGAAGCTGGATACCATCGCGAAGGCGAGCAGCGCCACCCCGGCGACCAGCACCAGGCCGGAGATCGGCAGCCCGATCGCCACGGTGAGGGCCAGCACGGCCGCCGCCATCGTGGTCGGTACGCCGCAGAAGAAGCGGCCGTCCTTCGGCGAGACGTTGAACCGGGCGAGCCGGATCGCCGCGCAGGCCGCGACGAGGGCGCAGGCCACCGCGGCGGCCGCGGGCGGCACGGAGCCGGCCAGGGAGGCGTAGACCACCACCGGGGCGGCCAGGCCGAAGGAGCACATGTCGGCCAGCGAGTCCATCTGGGCGCCGAACGGGCTGGCCACGCCGAGCTTGCGGGCGAGGGCGCCGTCGAGTCCGTCGAAGCCGACGCATGCGATCAGGCAGAGCGCGGCGACTCGGGTCTCGCCCTGCATGGCCAGGAAGATCGCCAGCATGCCGAGCATCAAGCTGCTCAGCGTGCAGGCGTTGACCAGGGCGAACTTCATCCGGCGGGCCGCCGTGCGCTCACCCGGCAGCAGCGGGATGGACATCGACGCCGGGTCGTCCACCGGCATCGTGGGGGCCAGGGCCGGGCTGACCGGCATCACGGCCTCGACCTCGGCCCGGTCGAACCGGTTGCGGCCGTAGCGAAGCCGCTGCCGGTCGGCGTAGCGATGGTCGGGGACGATCAACTCGGCGCCGGGACCAACGTCGCCGTCACGGCGACCCACCCGGACCAGCAGCACCTGGCGGGCGAACGTGCTGCTGCGGCGCAACCGGCCCGCCCAGCGACGCCCTGCGGGACGCGGACTGTCAGTCGTACGACGCCGGCGCCATGGGGCTCTCGGCACGTTTCCTCCATCACCGGATCGGCTTACCGCTGCGGGGCGGGCGTCCGGCTGTCTCGTGCCGGACCGCTTCTGGCCCGGCAGCCGTTTGCGGAGTACACCATTGCATAAGGGAACTGGGCTTGGCGATAGCTGCCGGCGGTACTTATATCTCCGTTAAACCGCGCGAACCGCCTTCTTATTCCCATCTCGGGCTTCATCGCCCGTTTATCCACCAACCCCGACTCCCGACTGTACCGGAGGCGGCCCGGTGGGGCGCGGCGAGCGGGTGCTATCCGACCGAACGTCCGATGGCCAGGGCCGCCACGTCGGTCAGCCACAGCCGGCTGACCTGCTCAGGAGCAAACCAGGCGGCCTGCGAGGTGGAGCCACCGGCGAGCTCCGTCACCACCGCCGGGGTGGGCACGTCCACCAGGACCCGGTAGATCACCCGGACGCCGTGCCAGTCCAGCGGCCGCCCCTCGGGGCCGAGGGCCGCCGGGTTGTGCAGGTTGTCCACCGCCATCAAATCGACCACCCGGCCGAGCTGGCCGGCCTCCTCGACGAGCTCGCGGAGCAGTCCGGCGGCCGGCTGCTCCCCGTGGTCGGTGCCCCCGCCGGGCAGGTGCCACTTCCCGGCACCGGGATACCCGTCGGCGATCATGGTGAGCAGCACCCGCCCGGCCGGATCGGTCACCAGCCCGTACGCGGCGAACCGCTGCCGCTGATCGGTGGAGAGCGGCGCGAAGGCGCCCCGGGTGGCCGGCTCGGGCAGCGGGTCCACGGGCAGGCCGAGCAGCTCGGCGGTGAACGGCAGGAGCGGCAGCCCGGCTGCCTCCTCCGGAGTGCACCAACGCACCAGGTCCGTGGTGCCGTCCGTTTCGTCCGTGAGCGTCCCGCCGAGGGGTCCGACCTCGAAGATGACCCGGTCGGTGTGCAGGGCGATACCGAGATCGGAGTACCGGGTCACGTCCGCCAGGGCCGCCTGGAGCCCGGTCACCTCGACGGCGAGGCCCGTCTCCTCGGCGAGCTCGCGGACGACCGCCGCCTCGGGATGCTCGGCGTGCCGGAGCCCACCACCTGGCAGCTGCCAGACCCCGGGGAAGTCAGCAGCGGCCGACCCGCGGACGAGCAGCACGCGCCCGTCCTCGCGGCACAGCCCGTACGCCCCGATCCGCCGCCGCTCCTCCACCAGCCCTTGCCTCCTGCTCCCCGCCCCCGCCGGCCGTTCCGTCGATCATGAACCTATTGCCCGCCTCGGCGGCGTGTCGTGGCAATAACGTCATGATCACCGGAAAAGCCGGCGGGCGGGGCGGGGTCAGATCAGGTGGGCGGCGTGGACGGCCTCGGCGGTGACCTCGGTGAGGCGGTCGGTGGGGAGGGCGCCCAGCTCCTCGCGGCGGAACCAGCGGGCCTCGCAGGTGGAACCGCCGACGTCGACCACGGTGGGCGGCGCCGGCTGGTCGACCACCACCCGATAGAAGGCGCGTACCCCGTGCCAGTCGATCGGGTAGCCCTCCGGGCCGAGCGAGGCGGCGTCCCGGTGGCTGGCGACCCCGAGCAGCTCCACCAGGCGGCCGGTCTGCCCGGTCTCCTCGACCAGCTCCCGGATCAGCGCCGCGCCCGGCTGCTCGCCGTAGTCGGTGCCGCCGCCGGGCAGGTGCCAGCAGCCGGCCCCCGGGTACCCGTCGGAGACCCTGGTGAGCAGCACCCGCTCCTCCGGGTCGGTGACCACGGCGTACGCGGCGAAGCGCTGCGCCCGGTGCAGGCCGTCCGGGCCGGGGACGGCGTAGAAGGAGGGAAACTCGGGGACCTCCTCCGGCACCACGTCGGCCGTGGAGGTGGGGAGCCCCAGGGCGCGCGCGGTGAACGACCGCAGCGGCAGCTCCCGGGCCTCCTCCGGGGTGACCCAGCGGACCAGGTCGGTCGGGCGGTCGACCCGGTCGGTCAACGTGCCGCCCCGGACCGCGACCGTGTAGAGGAGGCGGTCGGTGTGGATGGTGATCCCCCGACCGGGCAGCGCCCGCATGTCGGCGAGCACGTCCTGGAGCCCGGAGACGGCCACCGAGAGCCCGGTCTCCGCCGCGGTTTCCCGGACGACGGTGTGGATGGGGTCCTCACCGTGGTCGACCGCCCCTCCCGGCAGCGACCACGTGCCGGGGGTGCCGGAGCGCTCCGATGCGCGGACCAGCAATACGCGGCCGTCTAGATCAGCACAAACTCCGTATGCCGCGATCCTGCGGAGCGGCTCCAGCAAGGTGGTCACGGGTGGAAATTCTCCCCCGCTGCGGTTACCTCCATCGAAAAGAGTCAGATTCCTGACTCTTCTCTGGCGTCTCAGGGATCGATCAGGGTAGGAGTCCGGGCGGTCACCGAGGTCGTCCGCCGGCCGGCGCGGGACCGTGGACACATGACCTCCACCAGCACCCCTCAGGCCCCGTACAAGCAGCTCCGGCGACCGACCACCGACCGCATGGTGGCCGGGGTCGCCAGCGGCCTCGGCCGCTACTTCGCCGTCGACCCCACCCTGGTCCGGGTGATCTTCGCCGTGGTCACGCTGGCCACCGGCGGCATCGCCGCGATCGCGTACCCGATCATGTGGTTCCTGATGCCGGAGGAGCCGGCCGG
>JBARAE010001009.1:0-7003 GCA_049791715.1 Micromonospora sp. | reverse complement strand
GACCTGCCGGGCGTTCCGTTTCTGCACGGAGATCCCGTACGGGGAAGGCCCGGGCGTGAACGGACCCGCGCCCTCCCCGGCCTGCGTCAGGACTGCGGCAGGATGCCGACGTCCACCTGGGTCTCGGCGCCGTCGCGCACCTCGACCAGGGCGCTGAGCCCGTACGGGTAGTAGCCGCCGACGTAGCTGACGATGTCCGAGTCGGTGGCGTCGTCGCCCAGGTCGGGCGTGGTGAACTGGGTGGTGCTGGCGTTCGGCAGGATGACCTTGACGCTGTACCGGCCCGGCTTCAGCCCTCCGCCCCGGTAGGTCCCGCTGACCGTGTTGGTGTTGATGCCCTGCCAGTCCCACGGCAGCGAGCCCGTCTCCGGTACGACGCTCAGCCCGACGATCTTGTCGAGGGCCATCGGCTCCCCGGCGTCCCGCTGGCCGTCTCGGTCGAGGTCGAGCCAGACGTGGCCGGCGACAGCGCCCTCGGCGATGTAGGTGACGGTGTCGGAGGCGGTGTTGTTCTCCGTCGACGACTCCGGCGTGCTGGCGGACGCGGTCGCGGTGAAGGTCAGCGGGCCGGCCGGCGTGCCGGGCAGCGCCCGCAGCTTCACCCGCATGTTGAGCCCGTCGGTGCCGATGTCCCAGTGGTCACGGGTGCACTCGACGGACCGGTCGGTCGTCTCCGCCAGCCGGCAGGCCCAGGCGGGATCGCCGGCGTCGACGGAGAGGAACTCGATGGTTGGCGGGAGCGGCAGCCGGACCACGACGTCCTCCGACGGGCTGCCACCCTCGGTCCACACGTACGCCGACACCTCGAACTCCTGGTTCGCCCGCAGCTCGTCCGTGGCGACCACGTCGAGCCCGTAGACGTTCAGATCGCCCGGCGGCGGCACGGCGTACGTGAACGTGGTCGTGTCGCTGTTGTTGGCCAGCGACCGCTCCGTCGCCGGGGTCGACACCGAGCCGCTCACCGTCCGGGTGTCGCCCGCCGTGCCGGCCGGGAAGTACGGGTAGAGGTTGAACTGGACCGCCTCGCCCGGTCGGATCTCCTGGTCGTTCTCACAAACCCAGGTGGACGTGGAGAAGTCGCACTTCCACGCTGGGTCGCTCTGGGTCCAGGAGCCGGCAAAGGCGTCCGGTGGCATCTGGAAAGTGAAGCGGGCACCGGGGGCGGTGGCGGTGCCCTCGTTGACCGCCTGCGCCCCCACGGAACCCCGCGAGCCGTTGCCACCCAGGGTGGAGATTTCGCCGTCCCACTCGATGAAAGAGAAGCTGAGGTCCGGCTTCACCACGTACTCGATCGTGGCTGTGCCGGTGTTGTTGGTGGTGGACGACTCGTGGCTTCCGGTGGCGGCGGTGGCGGAGGCCGTCACCTTCTGGCCGTCCGTGCCGGAGGGCAGGGTCGCCCAGACGTCGAATTCCGTGGCGACGCCCGCGGCGAGGTCACCCCACTTGCACTTGGCGGCGGCAGCGTCGCAGTTCCAGCCGTTGAGTCCTTCGCCCCAGCCGAGGGTGGCGCCGGCCGGCAATTGCAGTTTCACGGTGACGTCGTTGGCCTCGGCGCCCCCCGCGTTGCGTACCGAGATGTGGAGGCGGACGGGGCCGCCGTCCGGGCCCACTTCACCGGGGTCGGTGAGCAGGCCGAGGACGACGTCGGCGGGGCTGGGCGCGGCTACCGCCGCGCCCGGGAGGGCGGTGAGCATCGACGCGACGATGGCGGTCCCGAGGGATCCGGCTCGCAGTGCGCGGCGGATCGTCGGGCGGAACACGTGGTTGACCATGGGTTCCTTGTCTGGTCGGGAACGGGAGAGGGCCGGGACACGTGCGGGAGACGGTCACCGGGCCCGGCCGGGATCTTGCCCCGGTCGATATAGGAGGCGTCCTCCCGGCCGAATGGGTTACATCCGCCGCGGAACCCGGCGGTGCAGTGTGGACGGTCTTCGCTCTCCGCGGCTTCACATTCCGCCGCCACCGCCAACGGTCGAAGCGCCCGGGTTTCCTCCCGGGCGCTTCCTCCTTTCCCGGCCCCCTGCGATCGGCTCGCCTACGCTGCCGTTAGGAGCGGCAATCGGAGGGTCAGATGGCGGAAAGGCTGCGGGTGGCCGTACTCGGGCTGGGCGGCATGGGACGACCGATGGCGACGAACCTCGTCCGGGCCGGCCTGCCCACGTTCGTCTGGAATCGGAGCCCCGAGCGGGCCCGTGAACTCGGCGAGCAGGGCGCGGAGGTGGCCGACACCCCGGCGGACGCGGTACGCCAGGCCGACGTGGTGATCACGATGGTGACGGACGCGGACGCGGTGCTCTCCATCGCCACCGACCAGGGCATGCTGGCGGCCATGCCCCAGGGTGCGATCTGGGCCCAGATGAGCACCATCGGGGTGGCCGGTACGGAACGCATCGCCCGGCTCGTGGCCGAGCAACGCCCCGACATCGTGCTGTTGGACGCCCCGGTGGCGGGCAGCCGCGGCCCGGCGGAGCAGGGGAAACTGGTCATCCTGGCCTCCGGCCCCGACGAGGCCCGGGACCGGATCGGCCCGCTGTTCGACGTGCTCGGGCAGCGGACCGCCTGGGTGGGACCGATCGGGGCCGGCTCCCGGATCAAGCTGGTCAACAACCTGCTGCTCGCCTTCATCGCCGAGGGCCTCGCCGAGTCGATCGCGCTCGGCCAGACCCTCGGGCTGCACCGGCAGGCCGTGCTCAACGCCTTGCAGGGCAGCCCCCTCGTCGCCCCCTGGGCCGCCGAGAAGATGCAGCGGATCGGGCAGGACGACTACTCGCCGCAGTACCCCCTCTCCCTCGCCCTCAAGGACGTCGACCTGGCCCTGGAAGGCGTCGAGGCCGACCGGTTCCCCGTGGCCGACAGCCTCGCCGCGCAGTGGCGCTGGGTGGTGGATCGCGGGCTCGGCGGCGAGGACGTCACCGTGGTCGCGCGCGCCCTGGAGGACTGAGCGCGCCACCGGCTGCCAGGGCCGGCATCAGGCCAGGAACTCGACGAGTCGCCGCGCGGTTTCGTCCGGGGCTTCCTCGGCAAGGAAATGTCCGGCCGAGATCGGGCCGCCCTGCACCTCGTCGGCCCAGGAGCGCCACACCTCGAGCGGCTGGTACCCGCTGGCGAACGGGCCGCTCCCACTCCACAGGGCGAGCACCGGGCACATGATCCGGCGCTTGCCACGATCCGTTTCGTCGTGCTGGTGGTCCAGGGTCACCGACGCGCGGTACTCCTCGCAGATGGCGTGGATGGTGTGCGGGTCGCTGAACTTGTCGACGTACTCGGCGCGGATCTCCGGCGGGAAGGCGTCGGGATCGTCGGACCACGCGTCGAGCATGTGGTTGACGATCACCGCGGGGGCCCTGGTGATGAGTTGCTCCGGCACCGGCTCCGGGGCCGCGAGGAACGACCAGATCCAGAAGCCCAGCAGGAAGTCCTTGTCCGCGTTCCGGAAGGTGTCGGCCGTCGGGATGACGTCCAGCACCGCGAGCCGGCCGACGCTCCCCGGGTCGTCCAGCGCCATCCGGTAGGCGCAGCGTGCACCCCGGTCGTGGCCCACCACGCTGAACCGGTCGTACCCGAGAACGTTCATGACCTCGACCTGGTCCCGAGCGATCTCGCGCATGCTGTACGGCGAATGATCCGGCGTGCTCGCCGGTGTGCCGCTGGCACCGAAGCTGCGAAGGTCGGTGGCGATCACGGTGAACCGCTCGGCGAGTTGCGGTGCCACCCGATGCCACATCAGTTGCGTCTCGGGGATGCCGTGCAGGAGGAGGAGCGGGGGGCCGGCACCACCTCGACGCCCGTGGATCGTCGTACCGGTCGTGCGGATGTCGAATTCCGCAAAACCGTCGAAGATGGGCACAGCTCATAACGTATCGGACAAGAAGCTCAGGTCGCGGCTCCCGGGCTTGACTGCTGGTCCTCCCACTCCTCGGCCAGCTCGTCCCAGTAGTCGGCGGTCAGCCCGCGGCGGCCGTGCGCCAGCCACCCGGCCGTGTCACGTTCCAGGTGCAGGCCGAGCTCGGCGAAGGGATCGAGCCACGCTCCTGGCTCCGCGCCAAGCCGGGTCAAAGCCGCGTTGATCGGCCACTCGGCCCGGGAGCGGTCCAGCCTGTCGTCGAAGCACGGCCCCCAGCTCACCTTGCCGCCCAGCCACACCACCGCCGACTGGTGGCCCAGCCCGCCGGCGAACTCGGCCTCCAGGTAGGCCACCGGGCCCTGGCGCGACCAGCGGGCCAGGAGGTCGGCCAGCGCTGGTGAGAGCACGAGCCGGAAGGGCTGCTCGGCGTACGGCTCCGGGATGGCGAAGTCCGGCAGTGCGCCGGTCAGCTCCTCGAGGAGCTGCGGGGTCACCGGCAGCAGCGCGAAGTCCTGCCGGAGCGCCGCCAGGACGGCGTGGTCCAGCTCGGCGGTCTGCTCCCGGAGCAGCTCCACGTCGGCCACGACCGCGCTGAGCTGGTAACTCATCAGATCCCTTCGGCGTCCACAGGCTGTGGATGGAACATGCGTACGACGGCTCAGTCTCCGGTCGGTGTGCCGGGGCCGGTCATCTCGAAGGCCATCACCGTCGCCCCCACCCGGACCGTACCGGGGGCGGGCGGGGGCGGGCCGCCTCGTGCAGCTCGGTCGTGATCGCGTGCATCCGGTGCCGGGCGACCGTCCAGTCCTCCGGCGAGACCAGAAACCCGCGTACCTGGCAACGTTCAGGAGACCGCAGTCTTCACCAGCTCGACGACCTTCTTCTCTACCGCCGGGCTCCACTTCTGGAGCGCGTACGACACCGGCCACAGGTCCCCGTCGTCGAGGTGGGCCGCGTCCTGGAACTCCAGCGTCGAGTAACGGGAGTTGAACTTGCCCGAGTTCTTGAAGGCGACGACGATCTTGCCGTCCGCGTTCGCGTAGGCGGGCATCCCGTACCAGGTCTTCGGCGACAGCTGCGGAGCGGTAGCGGTCACCGTCATATGCATGCGCTCCGCAAGCGCACGATCCTCCGGCGTCATCTTCGCGATGCTGTCGAGGAGCGCTTGAAGCTCGTCGGCCTTCTTGGCGCCCTTCTTGCCCTCGGCGCGCAGCTCGGCCGCGCGCTCCTTCATTGCGGCACGCTCCTCGGCGCTGAAGCCGTCGGACTCGGTCTTGGCATTCTTCACAGGCATGTCCGGGTTGCCTTTCGATGCTCAAGGCTCGGCGGGATGCCGGCCGTCTCGAGGAAGGCTAGGCCCGACGACATCCCGGGTGCTTCTCGATTCCTGATCGGATTGGGGCCACGGTTCTCCGGGCGGCGGCGGACCGCCGTCAGGCCGGCCGGAACAGGACAAGTGGGACGAGAGTGACCGCAGGGACGACGAAGGGCCGGCCCGTGCGGGGGCCGGCCCTTCGTCGTGAGTGCGGAGGATACGAGATTCGAACTCGTGAGGGTGTGAACCCAACACGCTTTCCAAGCGTGCGCCCTAGGCCTCTAGGCGAATCCTCCGCGAGCCAGAATACAGGTCCCCGGCGGACCGGCCACCCCACCACCCCCTGATGATCCACCCGGCGTCGGGTACGCTTGTCGTACCCCCCGTGCGGCGTGCATCTCGTGAACCTCCCCAGGGCCGGAAGGCAGCAAGGATAAGCGGGCTCTGACGGGTGCACGGGGGGCCTTTCTGTCTCCGGGTCCCGGTAACGTCGCAGAGCGTCAGGTCACGGGGTGGTGGGTGGTCACCCACGCCCTACCGGCGCAGAATGGCTCGGTCGAGAGGAGGCGGGACGGGTGGCTCTGGCCCTTTACCGCAAGTACCGGCCGCGCACCTTCGCCGAGGTCATCGGCCAGGAGCACGTCACCGAGCCGCTGTCGCAGGCGCTGCGCAGCGGTCGGCTCAACCACGCGTACCTCTTCTCCGGCCCCCGCGGCTGCGGCAAGACCTCCAGCGCCCGGATCCTGGCCCGCTCGCTCAACTGTGAGCGGGGCCCCACCCCCGAGCCGTGCGGGCAGTGCGAGTCCTGCCGCTCGCTGGCCCCCGACGGCGGCGGGTCGATCGACGTCATCGAGATCGACGCGGCCAGCCACGGAGGGGTCGACGACGCCCGGGAGCTGCGCGAGAAGGCGTTCTTCGCGCCGGCCCGCAGCCGCTTCAAGATCTATATCATCGACGAGGCGCACATGGTCTCGTCGGCCGGCTTCAACGCCCTGCTCAAGCTGGTCGAGGAGCCGCCGGAGTACGTCAAGTTCATCTTCGCCACCACCGAGCCGGAGAAGGTCCTCGGCACGATCAAGTCGCGGACCCACCACTACCCGTTCCGGCTGTTCCCGCCGAAGGTGCTCCGGCCGTACCTGGAGCAGCTCTGCGAGGCGGAGGGGGTCCGGGTCGAGCCGGCAGTGTTCCCGCTGGTGGTGCGCGCCGGCGGCGGCAGCGCCCGGGACAGTCTCTCCGTGCTCGACCAGCTCATCGCGGGCGCCGGCCCGGAGGGGGTCAGCTATGCCCGGGCCGCCGCGCTGCTCGGGGTCACCGACTCGGCGCTGATCGACGAGATGTGCGACGCGCTCGCCGCCGGCGACGGCGCGGCCGCGTACGCGACCGTCGACCGGGTGGCCGAGGCCGGGCACGACCCGCGCCGGTTCGCCTCCGACCTGCTGGAACGGCTGCGTGACCTGATCGTCCTCCAGCAGGTGCCGGACGCCGCCGCCAAGGGCCTGATCGACGGCCCCTCGGACCAGATCGAGCGGATGACCGCGCAGGCCCAGCGGCTCGGCCCGGGCACCCTTTCGCGCTGCGCCGACATCGTGCACAACGGCCTGGTGGACATGCGCGGCACCACCGCCCCCCGGCTGCTGCTGGAGCTGATCTGCGCCCGGATGCTGCTCCCCGGCGCGGACGACTCGACCGGCGGCCTGCTTCAGCGCCTGGAGCGGATGGAGCGCCGGCTCACCCTCGGTGGCGTCGAAGTCCCGTCGGCCGCGGCCGGCCCCGCGCCGGTCGCCCCCGCCCCTCCGGTACGCCCCGAGCCCGCTCCCGCTCCGGCGGCTCCCTCGGCGGCCCCC
>JBARAE010001008.1:0-12611 GCA_049791715.1 Micromonospora sp. | reverse complement strand
GCCCCGGGTCAGCACGAGCGGCCGGACCGGCGCGTCGGCGAACGCCGCCTGGGCCGGGTCCAGCCGCAGCGAGCCGGAGACCACCACCAGCGTCGGGTACTCGGCCAGGCCGTGCTCCCGCCGCCAGGCCCGGCGCGGCTCGCTCAACCGGACCGCCCGGTAGCCCTCGTGCCGCACCGTCCCGGCGGCCACCACGAGACCGTCGCAGAGCATCCGCAGCAGCCCGAAGACCCGCTTGTCCGGCTCACCGGAGAGCCCGGCGGAGTAGCCGTCCAGGGTGACCGCGCCGTCCGCGCTGGCCACGAAGTTCACCCGCAGGCGGGGTCGCTCCGCGCGGCCGTAGAGCGCGGTGAGTTCACCATCCGTCAGCGGTCCGGTCGCCGGCGTCGGCCAGACTCGGGAAATCGCTGTTCCAACGGTCATTCGCTGGCCGGACCGGTGACCGGAGGGGTGGGTCGGGGGGTACGGTGCTGGCAGTCGCACCACTTCCGCCCTGGACACTCGTCGTGCCGTCGTTCGCGGCACGCTCGGCAGATCATGCTGGCAGCCTATGCCGAGGGAGGTTGGGACACCGATGCCGCGTCAGATCTTCCAGTTGAACGTTTCCCTGGCCGGGATCCGTCCGCCGGTGTGGCGGCGGGTGCTGGTGCCCGGCGGGTACACCCTGGACCGGCTGCACCGGGTGGTGCAGTACGCGATGGGCTGGCGCGACTGCCACCTGCACTCGTTCGAGATCGACGGCCTCCAGTACGGCGAGCCCGACCCGGACGGCGAGCTGGCGCTCCGCGACGAGCTGGACGTCCGGCTGGACGAGGTGGTCAGCAAGGGCAGCCGGTTCCACTACACGTACGACTTCGGCGACTGGTGGGAGCACGACCTGCTGGTGGAGGACGTCTGCACCGCCGACCCGGACGAGCGTTACCCCTGCTGTCCGGAGGGGGAGCGGGCGTGCCCGCCGGAGGACGTCGGCGGCCCCTCCGGCCATGTCGTCCTGCTGGCCGCCCTGGCCGATCCGGGCCACCCCGAGCACGGGGCGATGCGGGAGTGGGCGGGGGAGCGCTTCGACCCGGACGCCTTCGACGCCGCCCGCGCCTCCACCCTGCTCCGCCGGCTCTGCTGACCGGGCCGGGCGCACGCCGTTGGTGCGCTCCACCTGGGCCGGTAACAAAATGGGAACGCTCCCACGGACGCGTTGACACGGCTGACGCCGGCCGAGAGGCTCAGGGGAGTTCCTCCGACCCGTCCTGGAAGGTGCCGTCACGTCGTGAGCAACCCCGCCAGCCCGCTCGGGCTCCTCGACCCGGGACGCGAGCTCGCCTTCCCGCCAGACTTCCTCTGGGGCGCGGCCACCGCCGCGTACCAGATCGAGGGGGCGGCCCGCGAGGGCGGACGCACCCCGTCCATCTGGGACACGTTCAGCCACACCGAGGGCCGGACGGTGGCCGGGGACACCGGCGACGTGGCCTGCGACCACTACCACCGGATGCCCGACGACGTCCGGCTGATGGCCGACCTGGGGCTGACCTCGTACCGGTTCTCGATCTCCTGGCCCCGGGTGCAGCCCGGCGGCACCGGCCCGGCGAACCAGCAGGGACTCGACTTCTACCGCCGACTGGTCGACGAGCTGCTGGCGCACGGCATCGAGCCCTGGCTCACCCTCTACCACTGGGACCTCCCCCAAGCGCTCGAGGACGCCGGCGGCTGGCCCGCCCGGGACATCGCCGGCCGGTTCGCCGACTACGCCCAGCTCGTCGGGGACGCCCTCGGCGACCGGGTGCGCCACTGGACCACCCTCAACGAGCCGTGGTGCTCGGCGTTCCTCGGCTACGGCTCCGGGGTGCACGCGCCGGGGCGCTCCGACGGCGCGGACGCCGTCCGGGCAGGCCACCACCTGATGCTCGGCCACGGGCTGGCCGTGCAGGCGCTGCGGACCTCCCGCCCGGAGGTCCAGCTCGGCATCACGCTCAACCTCTACCCGGTCACCCCGGCCACCGACGCGGACGGCGACATCGACGCGGCCCGGCGCATCGACGGGCTGGCGAACCGGTTCTTCCTGGATCCGGTGCTGCGCGGGCGGTACCCGACGGACCTGACGGCCGACCTGCGCCGGATCAGCGACTTCGGGCACGTCCGGGACGGCGATCTGGAGATCATCTCCACCCCGCTGGACCTGGTCGGCGTCAACTACTACAGCCGGCACGTCGTCGCCGCGCCGGTGGCCGGCGCCGAGGCCGAGGCGTACTGGCGAGCGCCGTCGTGCTGGCCGGGCAGCGAGGACGTCCGGTTCGTCACCCGCGGCGTCCGGGTCACCGACATGGACTGGGAGATCGACGCCCCCGGACTGGTCGAGACCCTGGAACGGGTCCACCGCGACTACACCGACCTGCCCCTCTACGTCACCGAGAACGGCTCCGCCTTCGTCGACCGCGTGGTCGACGGCCGGGTCGACGACCCGGAGCGGCTGGCGTACTTCGACGCGCACCTGCGCGCCGCGCACGCCGCGATCAGCTCCGGAGTGCCGCTGAAGGGCTACTTCGCCTGGTCACTGATGGACAACTTCGAGTGGGCGTGGGGCTACACCAAGCGCTTCGGCATGGTCTACGTCGACTACGACAGCCAGGCACGGATCCCCAAGTCCAGCGCCACGTGGTACGCCGAGGTGATCCGACGCAACGGGCTGGCCGCACAATAGGCTCCAGGCCAGCCAGTAACGGGCGGCCCGGCACCGACGCCGTAGGAGGTGCCGGGCCCGTCCGACGTCGGAGGAGCAGACGATGACAACGCAGCGCACCCGCTCGCTCGGGCGCCCGACCCTCGACGCGGTCGCCGCCCGCGCCGGCGTGGGGCGCGGCACGGTCTCCCGCGTGGTCAACGGCTCGCCCCAGGTCAGCCCCGAGGCCCGGGCCGCCGTCCAGGCGGCGATCGCGGAGCTCGGGTACGTGCCGAACCGGGCCGCCCGGGCGCTGGTGACCCAGCGGACCGACTCGGTGGCGCTGGTGGTCTCCGAATCCGGTGAGCGGGTCTTCACCGAGCCGTTCTTCGCCGGCATCGTGCGGGGCGTCAGCTCGGGACTGCTGGAGACCCCGATGCAGCTCTGGCTGGCCATGGTGCAGGCGCCGATCGAGCGGGAACGGGTCGAGCACCACCTGACCAACCAGCACGTCGACGGCGTCCTGCTGCTCTCCCTGCACGACGCCGACCCGCTGCCCACCCTGCTGGAGGAGCGGGGCCTGCCGACCGTGCTCGGCGGCCGCCCGGCCCGGATGCTGGAGCCGGGCGCCCAGCCGGCCTGGTACGTCGACGTGGACAACGTCGGCGGCGCCCGGCAGGCGGTGGAGCACCTGGTCCGCCAGGGTCGCCGCCGGATCGCCCACATCGCCGGTCCGCAGGACATGGGCGCCGGCGTGGCGCGGTTGGCCGGCTACCGGGAGGCGGTCCGGGCCGCCGGCGCCGGCACCGAGGAGGACCTGATCGCGTACGGCGACTTCAGCGAGGGCAGCGGCACCGCCTGCATGCGCCGGCTGCTGGAGATCCGCCCGGACCTGGACGCCGTCTTCGTCGCCTCCGACCTGATGGCCTTCGGTGCGCTCCGTACGCTGCGCGAGGCCGGCCGGCGGGTGCCCGAGGACGTGGCGGTGGTCGGCTTCGACGACGCCCCGATCGCCCGGCAGGCTGAGCCGCCGCTGACCACGGTCTTCCAGCCGGTGGAGGAGATGGGCCGCCAGATGGCCCGGCTGCTGGTCTCCCGAATCAGTGGCGAGGAGGTCCCCTCCCCGCACGTCGTCCTGCCGACCGAACTCATTCCCCGTGCCTCCGCCTGACCGCCCCTCGCGCCTTCCGCCGCCTCCCGCCCTCAAGATCCGCGCAAATTCACGGAACGAGGGCCTGTCCGGCCGCGAATAGGGACTCTTTCCGTGAAAGAGGGGGCGCTGCCGTCGCGGGGCGCGAGGCGGGGGTGGGGGCGGGCGCTACTTCTCGCGGACTGCGTGCAGGCCGTGGTCGACCAGCGGGGCCACCATCTCGCCGATCCGGTCGAAGCCGGGGCCGAGGGTCTGCCCGAGGGTGTGCCGGTAGTGGATGCCCTCGCAGATCACCGCGAGCTTGAAGCAGCCGAGCGCGACGTGCCAGTGCAGCGGCCCGACGTTGACGTCGCTGCGACCGGCGTACCGCTCGATCAGCTCGGCGCCGGTGGGGAAACCGGCCCGCGGGCCGAGGCCGTCGGCCACCGGGTTGCCGTCGGCGGCTTCACTGTTTCCGAGCACGTCCCAGTACGTCAGCAGCAGCCCGAGGTCGGCCAGCGGGTCGCCGAGGGTGGCCATCTCCCAGTCCAGCACCGCCCGGACCGAGACCGGGTCGACCGAGGCCAGCAGGTTGTCCAGCCGGTAGTCGCCGTGCACGATCCGCCCCGCGTTGGCGCCTTCGGGAACGGTGTCGGCGAGCGCGTCCCGCAGTTCGTCGATGCCCGGCAGCGGCCGGCTGCGCGAGCGGTCGAGCTGGCCGGCCCAGCGGCGTACCTGCCGGCCGAGGTAGCCCTCGGGGCGGCCGAAGTCGGCCAGCCCCACCGAGCCCGGCTCGACCATGTGCAGCGCGGCGAGGGTGTCCATCATCGCCATCGCCAGGTCGTGCCGCTGCCCCGCGGTGAGCGGGTCGGTCTGCGACCGGCTCCGGAACACCTCGCCGTCGACCTTCTCCATCAGGTAGAAGGGCGCCCCGATCACCTCGTCGTCGGCGCAGTACAGCAGCGCCGCCGGCACGGGGACCTCGGTCGGGGCCAGCGCGGAGATCACCCGATGCTCCCGGGCCATGTCGTGCGCGGTGGCCAGCACGTGCCCGAGCGGTGGTCGACGCAGCACGAACTCCTGCTCGCCGGCGCGGACCAGGTACGTCAGGTTGGACTTGCCGCCGGCGATCAGCCGGCCCGACAGCGGGCCGGTGATCAGCTCGGGCCGGTGCTCGGCCAGGTACCCGGAGAGGCGGTCGAGGTCCAGCCCCTTCGGGGACCGGGCGGGTTCCGCGCCGGTCGGGGTCTGGGCTGCGTCGACGGCCGGTTCGGTCATCCGAATAGTTGATGGCAGCTCAGCCTTGTTGTCAAGGTCGGATTTTCGCCTCGGGACATGCCACGGCAACGGGGGCGAAATGGTCAACCGGCAGGCTGGTGCCCAGCCTGCCGGCCGCGTCGGCCGGCCCGCCGAGCGGAGGGACCAGACATGTTGCTGAGAGTTCGGGTGACCCTGCCGGACCGACCCGGCACCCTCGGCCAGGTGGCCCGGACACTCGGCGTCGCCGGCGCCGACATCGTCCAGGTGGTCGTCCTGGAGCGGCTGGGCGGTCGGGCGGTGGACGACTTCACCGTGGTCTGGCCAGGCGCGGCGCGGGTGGAACGGCTGATGGCCGGTCTGGCGGCCATCCCCGGCGTACGGGTGGACGGGGTGTGGCGGGTGATCGGTGCGCCGACCACCACCGGCCAGGACGCGGAACTGCTCGCCCAGATCGCCGCGAACCCGGCAGACGGGGTCGCCACCCTGGTCGACGCGGTGCCCGGGCTGCTCGCCGCCGACTGGGCGGTGGCCGCCGTCGTACCCCTGGACTGGGCCTCCCGGAGCGGCGGCGCGGGCGAGGCGACCATCGGGTACGGCAGCTGGCGAACCCCGACGCCGCCCCGGCTGCCGGAGGTGACTCCGTTGCGGGCCCGGGCGATGACGTCCCCCGACGGCACCCACTACGCGGTCGCCCCGTTCGGCCGGGCCGGCCTGGTGCTGGTGGTGGCGCGGGACCACACCGAGCCCCTCGCCGCCGCCGCGTTCCACGCGACCGAGGTGGATCAACTTGCCCAGATTGTCCGGGCCGGTGCGGTGATCCTCGGGGACCGCCTGGACCTGGTCGGCGCGCCGCCCGTGCCGAGCTGAGCGCGGGAAACGGTTCCCGGGTCGTCACCGCGGGGCAACGGCGCGGCAACAGCCGCCCGGCAGGGTCTTCAGCGGGGGAAGGGAGCCAACCATGGCGCTGTGGCGGATCCGAGCCACCGTGGACGACCGGCCGGGCTACCTGTCGGTGCTCACGGCGAGCCTCGCGTTGCGCGGGGTCAACATCCTGAGCGTGCAGGTGCACACGACCGAGGTGGGGGCCGTCGACGACTTCCTCGTCGACGCGCCGGACAATCTCGAACAGGCGGACCTGCTGGCCGCGGTCGAGCGGGGACGGGGACGGGACTGCTGGGTGGCGCGCAGCGAGGCCCGCGGCCTGGCCGATCAGCCCACCCGGGTGCTCGGCGTGGCCACCCGGCTGGTCCGGGACCCGGACGCGACCGGGGAGGCGCTGCGCGGCCTGCTCGGCGCGGACGCGGTGACCTGGCGACCGGTCCCGGCCGGCACCCGCGCCGGCATCACGGCCGCCCGCATGCTGCTGGCCGACCCCGGCGGGGGTTCGTTCGAGCTGTGCCGGGCCGCACCTAGCTTCACCCCGTCCGAGTACGCCCGCGCGCAGGCGCTCGTCGAGCTGGCGGCGACCGTGGTCCGCCGGGCGGCGGACCACGTCACCCTGCTCCTGCCCGACGGTGCGGAGCTGCTGGTCCGGCCGGCGACGGTGGACGACGTGCCGGGCGTGGTGAAGCTGCACGAGGCCTGCTCGGCGCGCAGCCGGTACCGGCGCTACCTGAGCGCGATCCCGTGCCCGTCGGTGCCCCGGCTGCGGCAGCTACTCGAACCGGCACGGGGCCGCACCCTGGTGGCGATCGACACCACCTCCGGCGGGGAGGCGGAGTCCGTGGTCGCGATGGCGAACCTCATCGCGGAGGGGGACGAGGCCGAGGTGGCCCTGCTGGTCCGGGACGACTGGCAGCGACGCGGCGTGGGGTCCGCGCTGCTCCGGCGGTTGGTCCAGCATGCCGAGCGGGCCGGGTACGGCGCGCTGGTGCTGCACGTGCACGCGGAGAACGCGCCGATGCTGCGGACCCTGGCCCGGTTGGACCGGCCCACGCCGGTGGAGCGGGACGGGCCGGTGCTCACCGCGACCGTGCCGCTGGCGGTTCCGGCGACTGCCCGGACGGACCGGGCGCGCCGAGCGGAGAGCACACCGGCGCCGGGTGACCCACCCGGCGCCGGTGGACGCGACGTCCTCCGGTGCGGAGGCGGTGACACGGCGGGGCCCCCGGGTGCGGGCCCCGCTCGTGCCGTGGCTCAGGTGGCCGGGTAGCTGCTGTAGTCCGGGAAGTTGCCGTAGAGCCGGCCGTCGCCGCCGACGGTGACCGCCTGGACGAGCAGGTCGCCGCCGACGAAGGCGCCCTTCCAGGAGGCGCCCCGACCACCGAACGCTTCGTCCCGGTCGCCCCGGGAACGTGGCTTGTTGATGCCCACCTTGAACGCCTGGAGGTCGACCGCCAGCTTCCCGGCCAGTTCTTCGTCGTCGCAGGCCAGGGACGCCACCAGCGCGCCGTTGGACGCGTTCATCGCGGCCAGCAGCTCGTCCGTGGTGTCCACCACGACGATGGTGTCGACCGGGCCGAACGGTTCGGCGTGCATGAGCCGGGAGTGCCCGGGCGGGGCGAGCAGCACGGCCGGCGCGACGTACGCCGAGGTGTCCTGGCCGTCGAGGAACGGCGCCCCGTCCAGCTTGCCCCGGTGCAGCGGTACCGCGCCGCCGCGTACCGCCTCGTGGACCTTGCGGCGCAGCTCCTCGGCCTTGGCGCCGCTGATGAGCGGGCCGAAGTCCAGCTCGGGCAGGGGGTCGCCGGCCGACCAGTCGTCGCCGACGGCGAGCGGGTGTCCGAACCGGACCGACCGCACCACCGGCAGGTACATGTCGAGGAACTCGTCGACCAGCTCGCGCTGGACCACGAACCGCGGGTACGCGGTGCAGCGCTGCTTGCCGTACTCGAAGCCCTTCTTCAGGTGGGCGGCGAGCAGGTCCCACTGGGAGAAGTTCCAGATGCCCCAGGCGTTGAGGCCCTCCTGCTCGATGAAGTGCCGCTTGTCGGAGTCGAGCAGCGCGGCCGCCACCTTCCCGCCGTTGGAGCGACCGCCGACGAAGGCGACCGCGCCGATCTCGGGGGCGCGGACGAGCACCTCGGAGAGCTCCTCGCCGCTGCCGGAGACGAGGGTGGCGGGCAGCCCGGCGCGGCGCATCAGGGCGTGCGCGACGGTGAGGCAGACCGCGCCGCCCTGCGACGGGGTCTTGGCGATCACCGCGTTGCCGGCCAGCAGCTGCACCAGCTCGGCGTGGACCAGCACGCTCATCGGGTAGTTCCAGGAGGCGATGTTGCTGACCGGGCCGGGCAGCGGCTCCCGCCCGTCGGCGAGCATCCGGTCGATCTCCTCGACGTACCAGCGGACGCCGTCCAGCGCGCGGTCCACGTCGGCGCAGGCCAGCCGCCACGGCTTGCCGATTTCCCAGACCAGCAGCAGGGCCAGCAGGTCGCGGTGCGCGGTGAGTGCGTCCAGGGCGTCGGTCACCCGCGCCTTGCGGTCGGCGAGCGGCGTCTCCGCCCAGTCCCGGTGTGCGGCGGCGGAGTGGGCGACCGCCCCGCGGGCGGTGTCCGCGTCCAGCCGGGCCAGGTTGACCAGGACGGTGTTGTCGACGGGGGTGCGGACCGGGGTGGGTACCCCGACCGCCCGCCAGTCGCCCTCGATCAGGTTGTGCAGGGTGGTGCGGCCGTCGGCGGACGACCCGAAGGCCTCCGGTGCGGCGGCCACCGCGCGGGCGAGGGTGTCGGACCAGGCGGTGCCTTCGGCGAGTCTGAGAGCCATCGCGATCTCCTCAGCGTTGACCGGGGGAGCGGCGGCGTCGATGGCACCGCTGGTGTCGCGTACTGTCCCGCGCCGTCGAGCGCGGCGGCAACCGTACGCTCGTATGCCAGGACACCCGGCCCGCCGGTCGACGGCCGCTACGCTCACTCGCCGCGGTCTTTCATGGCCCCTGACCTGGGTGTACGCGCAAAACTGATCAGCAGATATCGATGATGTGATCCAGCCCCGGGCTCCGTCGACCGGGTTACCGATCGGTACGGATCAGCGCCCCTGGTGGTTCAACCGGGCGGCGACGAACGCGCGGGGCCGTCCGGAAAAGACGGAACCGGCCGCCGGACGGAAGTCCGACGGCCGGTTCAGGTCACCGGCTGGGCTCAGCTGGTGAAGGTGATCTTGTCCCGACGGCGGCGGAGCACCATCAGGGCGGCACCGCCACCGATCAGGGCGAGGCCGGTCAGCGCCGTGCTGGTCGCGGCCACGCCGGTCAGCGGCAGGCTGCCACCGTTCTCACCGTTGCCACCACCGGCACCGCCACTCAGCGAAGCGCCCGGCGACGACGGAGTGGTCGGCGACTCCGACTCGGACGGGGTCGGAGTCGGGGTCGGGGACGGCGACTCGGTCGAGGTGCAGTTCGGAACCCAGAAGACCTTGTGCTTGACGCCGCCCGGCACGCCCTCCGAGTAGATGGTCAGCTTGACGTGGTAGCCCTGCTTCGGCTGCTCCTTGTACGTCGACAGGTCCCAGTCGGCCACGTGGTACGTGAAGACCTCGTCCTCGTCGTTCAGGCCACCGGCGGCGTCGTCCGTGCTGATCGTCTTGGTCTCCGAGGAGAGTTCCTCACCGGACCCGGACGGCGGGTGGATGGTGAACGTGATCTTCGCCGTCTGGTCCTTGTCGAACCCGAAGAACCGGACCTGGAAGTCGCAGCCCACGTGCGGGCGGTTGGCGATGTTCGGGTCGTTGTGGTCGTCAACCTCGACGGTGTCGATCTTGACGGTCCCGTTGTTGCCGGGCGGGTCGGCGAGCGCGGGGGTGGCGATCGCGAAGCACGCAACGCCGGCGGCTGCTGCGGAGCTGAGCGCGAGCCCGAGGCGTCGACGCTGTCGCATAGGGAGTCCTCCGGGATGTTGATTTAAGGGACGCTAAAGGATCACTGGCTGTTAGGCCGCCGCGCATCCCCTGAACGGCCGGATGTCGCTACTGATTGAGCGCCGTGAGGTACCGACATCGTTACTCGTTCATGGGTCTTTGCAGGCCGTCAGTCAGCAGTCACCGCCCGTCACTCGACGGCGCAGGTGCGGAACGCGAGAAGTCCGGCATGTTCCCCGTTTCTCCGTGACGTCCCGGTTGGCTTCGGGGAGCATAGTGGACCTGGTGGCGCCACGCCGCCCCTGGTCCGGGTGACACGCCGCCCGATCGGCCCTGCTGGCCTGCATCCCCGCCGCGTTCCGGCGAGCACCGGCATGCTGGGTGGATGGAGCGCGCCCTGCTGACCGTCGGCCACGGATCGGCGGACCGCACCCGGCTCGCCGAACTGCTGAGCGGGGCGGGGATCGAGTTCGTGGTGGACGTCCGGCGCTATCCGGGCAGCCGCACCAATCCCGACGTGCGGCGCGAGGCGCTCGAACACTGGCTGCCGGAGGCCGGGATCGACTACCGCTGGGAGCCGCGGCTCGGCGGTCGACGCCACGTCCGGGCCGGGGAGCCGGAGCCCGACACCTGGTGGACCGTGGCGGCCTTCCGGGCGTACGCGGCGTACACCCGGACCGCAGACTTCGACGCGGCGCTGGACGGGGTGCTGACCGAGGCGGCGCGGCGCACCACAGTGGTGATGTGCAGCGAGAACGTGTGGTGGCGCTGCCACCGGCGACTGATCGCCGACGTCGCCGTGCTGGGCCGCGGGACGCCGGTGTGCCACCTGATGCCGGGCGGCCGGCTCAGCCCGCACCGTCCGGCCGACGGCGCCCGCCGGCTCCCCGACGGCCACCTGATCTGGGACCGGTGACGCCGCCCGGGGGTCAGTCGACGAGCTCGTCGGCGAGCAGGTCCATCAGCAGGGCGTCGTGCCAGCGGCCGTCCGCGCCGCGCTCGTACCGGCGCATGATGCCCACCGGACGGAAACCCACCTTCGCGTACGCGCGGATGGCCGCGGTGTTGGCGGCCGCCGGGTCGATGGTGAACCGGTGCTGGCCGTACTCGTCGATCAGGTGCCGGGCCAGGGTGCGGATGGCGTCCCCGCCGAGGCCGGCGCCGCGTACCGCCGGGTCGAGGAAGATGTCCAGGCTGGCGTGGCGGTAGTCCGGGTCGGACTCGGCATACCACTGGATCGCGCCGATGACCCGGCCGTCGTGTTCGACGGCGTAGACCGTCAGCTCGCCGTCCGCCAGGTCGGCGCGAACCGCCGCGGTCAGGTCGCCGCCGCCGCGCCACCACCGGCGTACCTCCGGGGTCGCCCGGATCGCGGCGAGGGCCGGCACGTCGGAGTCCGTCGCCGGTCGCAGCGTCACCGCCCGCCCCCGCAGCACTGCGCTCAGCCCCGGATCTCGCCGTGCTCGACGCAGACCGCCGACCAGCCCACCGGCAGGACCTGCACCTTCATCCGGCGTCGGCACTGGGCGCAGTAGCGCGGCGGTTCCAGCCGCCGTGCCGCCGTGCACGCCGTGTGCCCGCCGACGGCCGCGTCCGCACCGCAGCGGTCGCACCAGCGGTGCGCCGCCGCGGGCTCGACACGCTCGGTCACTCCTCGCCTCACAGGGTCGCCGAGAGCGCCTTGACCGGCATCTTGAGGTCTTCCAGCAGCTTGAGGTCATCGGTCGCCGGGCGGCCCAAGGTGGTCAGGTAGTTGCCGACGATGACGGCGTTGATGCCGCCGAGCAGACCGTCCCGGGTGCCCAGGTCGCCGAGGGTGAGCTCGCGGCCGCCCGCGTACCGGAGGATGGTGCGCGGCATGGCCAGCCGGAACGCGGCGATGGCCCGCAGCGCGTCCTTGCCCTCGACCACCGGGCGGTCGCCGAGCGGGGTGCCCGGGCGGGGGTTGAGGAAGTTCAGCGGGACCTCGTGCGGGTCCAGCTCGGCGAGCTGCGCGGCGAACTCGGCGCGCTGCTCCACCGTCTCGCCGAGGCCCAGGATGCCGCCGCAGCAGACCTCCATGCCGGACTCGCGGACCATCGTCAAGGTCCCCCAGCGCTCCTCCCACGAGTGGGTGGTGACCACGTTGGGGAAGTAGGAGCGGCAGGTCTCCAGATTGTGGTTGTAGCGGTGGACGCCCATGTCGACCAGCTCGTCGACCTGCTCCTGGGTGAGCATGCCCAGGGACGCGGCGACCTGGATGTCGACCTCCGCCTTGATGGCGGCGACGCCCTCGCGCATCTGCTTCATCAGCCGGGCGTCCGGGCCGCGCACGGCGGCCACGATGCAGAACTCGGTCGCCCCGGTCGCCGCGGTCTGCTTCGCCGCCTCCACCAGGGACGGGATGTCCAGCCAGACGGAGCGGACCGGCGAGGTGAACAGGCCGGACTGCGAGCAGAAGTGGCAGTCCTCCGGGCAGCCGCCCGTCTTCAGCGAGACGATGCCCTCGACCTCGACGTCCGGGCCGCACCAGCGCATCCGCACCTCGTGGGCGAGCTGGAGGGCGGCGGGAAGGTGCTCGTCGGGCAGGTTGAGCACGGCGAGGACACCGGCCTCGTCGAGGCCGACGCCGTTCTCCAGCACCTGGGTCCGGGCCTGGTCGAGGATCTCTGGCATGGCTCGTACCCTACAAGGCCACTTTCCGGGCCCGAAACGGCCGCGTCCCACCGCCCGCCGCCGGCGTGAAGGGAACCGTGCGGGCTGGTCGGGCCGCCCGCCGGGGAGGGCCGCGCCATGCCGCCC
>JBARAE010001007.1:0-3948 GCA_049791715.1 Micromonospora sp. | reverse complement strand
CCGCCGCCTCGCCGAGGGCGTGGAAGGGCGCCTCGGTGTAGAGCAGCAGGGCCTCCTCGGGCGTGATCCGCCCGCCGTCCGCGCCGCGCTGCAGGATGTCGTCGATCTCCCGGCTCACCGTCACGCCTCCGAGCCTACGTCGCGCCCCAGAATCCCTCCGGGGTGCCCTTTCTTCCTGTCGTCCATCCCACCCCTTACTTCCGCGATCTTGCAGTTTGGGCCTTCGTTCTGCCCCATAAGCGGCAGATGTCAGGGCGGCAACTGCAAGATCGCGAATGCCGGCGCGGGCGGGGGTCACGCGTCGTAGTCGACGACGACCTTGTCGGTGGTCGGGCTGGACTGGCAGGTGAGGACGTAGCCGGCCGCCACCTCGTCGGGCTCCAGGGCGTAGTTGCGGGCCATCGTGACCTCGCCCTCCACGACCTTGGCCTTACAGGTCGAGCAGACCCCACCCTTGCAGGCGTACGGCAGCTCCCCCCGGACCTTCAGCGCCGCGTCCAGCACCCGCTCGTCGCGGCCCATCGTGAAGCTCGACGACCGGCCGTCGAGCACGATGGTCACCTCGGCGCCGGCACCCGGCTGGTCGGCCGGGCGGCGCGGCGGCTCCGGCGGCGCGTCGACATGGAACAGCTCGGTGTGCACCGACGACTCCGGCAGACCGCGCCCGGTCAGCACCGCCCTGGCGTCCAGCACCATCCCGTACGGGCCGCACAGGAACCACTCCTCGATGGCGTCCCCGGGCACGATGGTGTCCAGCAGCCGGGCCAACCGGTCCGCGTCGATCCGGCCGGAGAGCAGCGGTGACTCGCCCTGCTCCCGGGAGAGCACGTGCACCAGGTGCAGCCGGGTCGGGTACCGGTCCTTCAGGTCGGCCAGATCCTCGGCGAACATCACCGTGTTCGCCGTGCGATTGCCGTACACGAGGGTGAAGGTGCTGGCCGGCTCGACGGCGAGCGCGGTGGCGACCAGCGAGAGCACCGGGGTGATGCCGGAACCCGCGACCACCGCGCCGTAGTGGCGGACCCGGTCCGGCGCGAACGCCGTGGTGAAGTGCCCCAGCGGGGGCAGCACCTCGACGGTGTCGCCGCCGCGCAGCGCGCCGCAGGCGAACGCGGAGAAGGCGCCGCCGGGGATCTCCCGCACCCCGATCCGCAGCCGACCGTGCCGGGCCAGGTCGTCCGGCGCGGAGCAGATCGAGTACGACCGCCGCACGTCCTCCCCGTCGTCCCCGGTGCGCCGCACCGTCAGGTGCTGGCCGGCGGAGAACGCGAACATCTCCCGCAGCTCCTCCGGCACCGCGAAGGTGATCGCCACGGCGTCCTCGGTGAGCCGGTCGATGGCGGCGACATGCAGCGGGTGGAAGGCCGGCCGGCGACGAACCGGGCGGGTGATGGTGACAGTCACAGCGCCTTCACATGGTCGAAGGGTTCGGAGCAGGAGCGGCAGCGCCAGAGCGCCTTGCACGCGGTGGAGCCGAAGCGGCTGACCTCCTCGGTCTCCGGCGAGCCGCAGCGGGGGCAGCGGACCGCGAGGGTCAGCGGCACCACGTTCCCCGCCCGGGTGGGGGCGGGCGGGGCGATGCCGGCCGCCGCCAGCTTCGCCCGCCCGCTGTCCGAGATCCAGTCGGTGCCCCAGGCGGGGCTGTAGACCGTGCGGACCTCGGCGTCCGGGTGGCCGGCGGCGGCGAGCGCCCGGCGGATGTCGGCCCGGATCACGTCCATCGCCGGGCAGCCGGTGTAGGTGGGGGTGATGGTGACGACGACCCGGCCGGTCGCCGGATCCTCCTCGACCGCCCGCAGGATGCCGAGCTCGTCGATGGTGATGACCCGGATCTCCGGGTCCACCACCGACGCCGCGGCCTCCCTGGGGGTCATCACCAGTCCCGCCTTTCGTTCGCGACTGCGGGGCTCCGCTTCGCTGCACTCCTCGCGCTCACCACTTCGCCCCTGGATGGGCGCGGTGCAGCACCTGCATCTCGGCGAGCAGGTACGACAGGTGCTCGGTGTGCACCCCGTCCCGCCCACCGCCGGGCATCCAGCCGTCCGCCGGCCGGGTCAGCGTGGCCTCGGCGAGCACGGCGGAGACGGTGGCGTCGAAGTCGGCCCGCAGGGTGGCCGGGTCGACCGGCGCCGCCGGGTCCGCCGCGAACAGTTCGTGGGTGTACGGCCAGACCTCGTCGACCGCGGTCTGCATCCGGCAGTGCGACTCCTCGGTGCCGTCACCGAGCCGCTTCACCCACAGCGAGCTGTGGTCCAGGTGGTACGCCGACTCCTTGCGCGCCTTCGCACCGATCGCGGCCAGCCGCTCGTCGGCGCAGCCGGCCAGCGCGGTGTAGAGCGGCAGCTGGTACGCCGACAGGAAGAACAGCTTCGCCATGGTGACCGCGAAGTCGCCGTTGGGCAGCTCCACCAGGAGGCAGTTGCGGAACTCCCGGTCGTCGCGGAGGTACGCCAGCGCGTCCTCGTCGCGCCCGGCGCCCTCCAGCTCACCCGCGTACGTCAGCAGGAGGCGGGCCGCGCCGAGCTGGTCGAGGGCGATGTTGGCCAGCGCGATGTCCTCTTCCATCTCCGGCGCGCGGCTGGTCCACTCGCCGAGCCGCTGCGCCGCGATCAGCGCGTCGTCGCCGAGCCGGAGGGCGAAGTCGAAGGGACCGTTCACAGGTGCGCCACCCCGTCCGGCACCTCGTAGAAGGTGGGGTGGCGGTAGACCTTGTCGGCCGCCGGGTCGAAGAAGGCGTCCTTCTCGTCGGGGCTGGACGCGGTGATCGCGCTCGCCGGCACCACCCAGATCGAGACACCCTCCTGACGGCGGGTGTAGAGGTCCCGGGCGTTTCGCAGGGCCAGCTCGGCGTCGGGGGCGTGCAGGCTGCCGACGTGGGTGTGCGACAGCCCGCGCCGAGCCCGCACGAAGACCTCCCAGAGAGGCGAAGGCCCGCTCATGCTGAGCTGATCGGTTCGCTCGCTACGCTCGCTCACGCCGCAACCTTCTCCTTCTTCTCCGCCCGCTTCGCGGCGTACGCCGCGGCGGCCTCGCGTACCCAGGCACCCTCGTCGTGGGCGCGGCGGCGGTGGTCCATCCGCTGCCGGTTGCACGGCCCGTTGCCCTTGATCACCTGCATCAGCTCGTCGTAGTCCGGCTGGGTGTAGTCGTACGACTGCCGTTCGTCGTTCCACCGCAGGTCCGGGTCGGGCAGGGTGAGGCCGAGCACCCCGGCCTGCTGCACGCACATGTCGACGAAGCGCTGGCGCAGCTCGTCGTTCGAGAAGCGCTTGATCTTCCACGCCATCGACTGGGCCGAGTGGGGCGAGTCGGTGTCCGGCGGGCCGAACATGGCCAGCGACGGGTACCACCACCGGTCGATGGCGTCCTGGGCCATCGCCTTCTGCCCGGGGGTGCCGTGCGACAGGGTGTGCAGGATCTCGTACCCCTGGCGCTGGTGGAACGACTCCTCCTTGCAGACCCGGATCATCGCCCGCGCGTACGGCCCGTAGGAGCAGCGGCAGAGCGGGACCTGGTTGACGATCGCCGCGCCGTCCACCAGCCACCCGATCGCGCCCACGTCGGCCCAGGTCAACGTCGGGTAGTTGAAGATCGAGCTGTACTTCTGCCGGCCGTTGAGCAGCAGCTCGACCAGCTCGTCCCGGCTGACGCCGAGGGTCTCCGCGGCGGCGTAGAGGTAGAGGCCGTGACCGGCCTCGTCCTGCACCTTGGCGAGCAGGATCGCCTTGCGCTTGAGCGAGGGGGCACGGCTGATCCAGTTGCCCTCGGGCTGCATGCCGATGATCTCGGAATGGGCGTGCTGGGCGATCTGCCGGATCAGGGTCTTCCGGTACGCCTCCGGCATCCAGTCCCGGGGCTCGATCTTCTGATCGGCGTCGATCACGTCGGCGAAGTACGCCTCGAGGTCCTCGTCCGGGGCCGGGCCGCCGCGCCGGGCCCGGGCAGCGG
>JBARAE010001006.1:0-6113 GCA_049791715.1 Micromonospora sp. | reverse complement strand
GCCGCGATTCTCGTGCCGTGGGCCATCCCGACCGCGGTCACCGCGAAGCTGTGGTTCTTCATCTTCGCGTACGACGGCATTGCCAACCACCTGCTCGGCTTCGCCGGCGTCGACCCGTTGCTCTGGACCGGTGACACGTGGCCCGCGCGCTTCGCGGTCATCATCGCCGATGTCTGGAAGACCACGCCGTTCATGGCCCTGCTCATCCTCGCCGGCCTGCAGCTGATCAGCGCCGAGGTCTACGAGGCCGCCCAGATCGACGGGGCGTCGCGCTGGCAGACGTTCACCCGGATCACCCTGCCGATGATCAAGGTGCCGCTCATGGTGGCGGTCCTGTTCCGCACGCTCGACGTGCTGCGAATCTTCGACCTGCCCTACATCCTCACCGGTGGTGGCGGTGGTTCCGGGCATGCGACCACGACCCTGTCCATCCTCGTGATCGAGCAGATCCGCGCGGGTTTCCACAGCGCCTCGGCGCTGTCAACGATCGTCTTCTTCATCATCGCGCTCGTCGCGGTCCTGTTCATCCGGTTCGGCGGCGCCGACGTCGTGCAGCGCCCACCCGGGGGCAAGCGAGGCAGGAAGCGGGTACCGCCCGCCGCCGTTGCGGCCGAGCCGACCGTGGAAGGGAACTGACCGCCATGGACACCGCCACCGCCACCGCGCCCGCCACCGGCCGGGCCACCACCACCCACGAGCGCCGCGCCCGGAGCGCGCGCTGGCGCAGCATCCGTGGGTACGCCGGCCTGCTGCTCATCGTCGTCTGGGGCCTGGCGCCGTTCTACTGGATGATCGTCACCGCGTTCCGCGACGTGGGCTTCACGTTCGACACCACGCCTTGGCCGACGCACGTGACCCTGGACAACTTCCGGACGGCGTTCTCCACCGACCGGGGCAACCACTTCGGCCAGGCGCTGCTCAACAGCGTCATCATCGGGGTCGTCACGACGGCGGTGGCCATGCTTGTCGGTGTCTTCGCCGCCTATGCGATCTCCCGGCTGAACTTCGTGGGCAAGTACGTCGTCCTGGGGTTCATCCTGGGGGCTTCGATGTTCCCCGGTGTCGCGCTGGTGTCCCCGCTGTTCCAGATGTTCTCCTCGTGGGGCTGGCTGACCGGGTACAACTACCAGGCGCTGATCATCCCGAGCATCTCCTTCGCGCTGCCGCTCACCGTCTACACGCTGACCGCGTTCTTCTCCGAGATGCCGTGGGAGCTCGAGGAGTCGGCGCGCATGGACGGCTGCACCCAGGGCCAGGCGTTCCGCAAGATCCTGCTCCCGCTGGCGGCGCCCGGCCTGTTCACCACCGCGATCCTGGCGTTCATCAGCGCCTGGAACGAGTTCCTGCTGTCGTCCCAGTTCGCCACGGCCAAGACGCAGCCGGTCACGGTCGCCATCGCGAGCTTCACCGGCTCGCAACCGCACCAGGAGCCGTACACAGCGATCATGGCCGCCGGGACCATCGTCACGGTGCCACTCATCATCATGGTGCTGCTGTTCCAGCGCGCCATCGTCTCCGGCCTGACGGCCGGCGGCGTCAAGGGCTGACGGCGGCGAGCGGAGGAGGCCATGGGCATCTTCAACCCGGGGAGCGGGACGGGCACCCACCCACGTGCCCGTGCCCAGCGGCTGGACGTACTCATCGGCCTCCTCGGCTTCTTCACCGTGATGGCGTTCATCCAGACCGTCCTGCTGGAACTGCGCGGGCAGGCCGCCGGCCTGTCCGCGCTGCTCCTCGCGGTGCTCGTCGTGCTGCTGCTTCTGGCAGTCCGCGCACGGCGGAAGATTCAGCTCTAGGCCTGGCTGCGCGTCATGAGCACCATCAACGACGTGGCCAGGGCGGCGGGTGTGTCGGTTTCCACCGTGTCACGCGCGCTGCGCGGCCTCGACCGGGTCAGTCCGCAGACGCGCGCCCGCGTCGCGCAGGCCGCCAGCGAGTTGCGCTACGTCGCGTCCCCGACGGCGTCGTCCCTCGCCAGCGGACGGACCAAAGCCGTGGCCGTCGTCGTGCCGTTCCTGACCCGCTGGTTCTTCGCCACACTGATCGGCGGGATCGAACAGGCGTTGCGCCGCCACGACCACCACGTCCTGCTGATCGCTCTTGAGGGCGAGTCCTTTGGCACGCGGCTGCGCCTGAGCCACAACATGCTCTGGAAGCGCGTGGACGGCGTGATCGTCCTGGCGACCCCGCTCGACGAGCAGGAGCAGGCCGTGATCGACCGTCTCGGGCTGCCGGTCGTTACGAGCGGCAACCGGATCCGCGACTGGTCCTGCGTGCGGATCGACGACAAGGAGGCGATGCGGACCGCGGTGGGCCATGTCCTGGACCTCGGGCACACCGACATCGCCTACGTCGGCGGCGTGCCGGACGCCAGCGCCTACGTGCAGACTCCCCAGGATCGGGCCTGGGCCTTCGCGAACGCCCTGGCCGAGCGGGGGCTGCGCTGCCCGCCGGAGTGGGTCGTCGAGTCCGACTGGACGGCCGCCGGGGCGGCCCGCGACATCATGCCGGTCCTGAACGGCCCGTCCCGCCCCACCGCGGTCGTCGCCGCATCCGACGAGATGGCCCTCGGTGTGCTGGGCGCTGCCCGGCGGTCGGGCCTGGCCGTACCCGAGGACCTTTCCGTCATCGGAGTCGACGATTACGTCCTCTCGGAAGCCCTCGACCTGACGACGGTGCGCCAGGACGTGCTGTGTCAGGGACGCCGCACCGGTGAGGCGCTCATGCGCCAACTCATGGGGGACGGTCCCGCCGCCGTCGACGAGGTCATGCCGGTGCAGCTGGTCGTACGCGGCTCCACCGCGCCACCCCAGCAGACGCGCGGCACGAACACCTGAACGGTCGCCGGCCCGACAGCTGCGGACACGAAGGCGCCGGGGCCGTCATCCCGTGGTCTCCTGTCGGGAGGACGGAGACCGGCGAGGCGACGACCCCGGCGGGTCAGGGGGTCACGAAGGGAGAGCGGATCAGGTGAAGATGCTGACGCCGCCCGGGCCGACCAGCAGGCCGACGATGATGAGGACGACGCCCCACAGGATCTGCCGACGGAACAGCGCAAGGATGCCGGCGACCACCAGTACGACTGCGAGAATCCAGAGAATCAGCTCCATGGCGGCTGAATACCCGTCCTCCCGTTCCCGGAAACCTGGTCACCCGATCAGATGATCTCCCAGGTGGAAGACGCTGTACGCCTGCTTGATCACCGGGTGCGCGACGTTGCGGACCCGTACCCCGCCCGGCGTGGTCCCGCGCTCGCTGCCGTGGTGCGCGTGCCCGTGCAGGGCCAGCGCGGTGGGCGCCGAGTCGATCGCCTGGCCCAGCTGGTAGGAGCCGAGGAACGGGTAGATCTCCAGTGGCTCGCCGGCGAGGGTGTCCGGTACGGGGGAGTAGTGGGTGAGCGCGACGAGCAGGTCACACTCCAGCCCGCGCAGGGCCTTGCCGAGCGCCTCGGCGCTCTCGTTCGTGGTGTGGACGAACGACTTCATCTCCGGCTCGCCGAAGTCGCTGGCGCACCGGCCGGCGAAGCCGCCGCCGAAGCCCTTCACCCCGGCGACGCCGAGCCGCCCCCCGGGGCACTCCACCACAATCCCGGTTCCCTCCAGCACGGTGATCCCGGCGTCCTCCAACACCTTGATGACCTGCGGCACCTGGTCGCACTGGTGCTCGTGGTTGCCGAGCACGGTGATCACCGGCACCCCGAGGTCGCCGAACTCCTGCGCGACGCAGCGCGCCTCGGACGGGGCCCCGTGCCGGGTCAGGTCGCCGGCCAGCAGCAGCACGTCCGCGTGCTCCGGCAACTCCTCCAGGGCGGGCCGGAACCGGCCCACCACGTCCTGGTCCATGTGCACGTCGCCGACCGCGGCGATCCGGATCACGATCGAACCTCCCTCACGGCAGCTCCTCGGCCTGGCTGGGCGCCTGCGTCCGGGTCACCCCGATGTCGCTGGTGATCGGTACGTCGGGGAAGCGTTCGGCCACCCGGCGCAGGATCTCCTCACGTCGGTGCGGGCTCTCCACCTCGCCGTAGAGGACCAGGCCGCGCTCCCGGCGGACCACGGTGATGCCCTGCTCGGCGACGGACGGGTCCTCGGCCAGCAGCCGCTGGATCTCCGCCTCGACGTACTCGTCGGGGGGTGCGGCGCCGCCGCCGTGATGCTCGGTCACGGTGTCTCCCTTCCTCCGGGTGTGCCGGTGGCCGGCAGGACGTCCAGCCGGTCGAGCAGCACCAGGAACGCTTCCGCGTACGGCGAGTGCTGCGTCTCCTTCCGTACCCGTTCCCAGTCGATCTGTTCGCGCAACGAGCGCGCCAGCGGCAGCGCCCGGGCGAAGTCGCAGTAGTGCTGGGAGAAGCTGAGCAGCTTGTGCACCATGAGCTGGGTGGCGGACAGCACCGGCATGTGGATGGCGTCGACCGGTCGGATGATCGTGTCGGCGAACGTCTCCTCGGTCACCGGGGTCTCGATCGGCCGGTGGATCAGGTCCACCATCCGCCCCTCGTCGTAGACCTTGACCAGCCAGTCCTCCGGCGGGCGCTCGGCGGTGAAGCCGGCCTCGACCAGCGCCTCCAAAGCCCGGTCGACGTCCTGCTCGCGGATCAGGAAGTCGACATCGTGTTCGCTCGAGTGGCCGCCGTGCGCGTAAACGGCGAAGCTGCCGCCGAGCGCGAAGGGGATCTCGGACTGCTTGAGCACGGCGGCGACCTTCTTCAGGGTGTGCACCAGGGTCTCGTCCCCGCGCTCGGCCATCTGGGTCTCCCGTCGTCGTGAAAGGTGGCGGTGGGAATGAAGTCCCGTACCCGGCAACCTGGTGGGCCACACCTGGCGTGCCGGCGTCCCAGCGTCAACGCGGGATCAAACGGACAAATGTCCGGGAGGTGAGCGCGGGCCGGATAGCCTCGGCCGGGTGGTCAGATCACTGCGGACGCGGCGCGGCGGAGGCCCCCGACTGCGCACCGTCGCCCTGATCGGCATCGACGGCTCGGGCAAGACCACCCAGGCCCACCGCCTCGCCGACGCGCTCAGCGCGGCCGGCCGACCCGCCACCTATCACCGCAACGCCGGCGGGCGGCGCTGGCTCGGCCGCCTCGCCCACCGGCTCGGCCGGCCGGACGCCCAGCGGCTCGTCGGCCGCCACGGGGCTCTCGCCGTCGAGTCGGTGCTGCGCTGGCTCGCCATCGCCCTCGCGCTGCTCAGCTGCCTGGTGACCGGCCGGACCGCGGTGATGGACCGCTACTCCGCCTGCCAGTACGCGAGCATCCGGGCCCACGGTGGCCAGCGCTGGGAGCGATTGGCCCGAGCCGGTTACCGGATCTTCCCCGCGCCGCAGGTGACCTTCCTGCTCACCGTCGACCCCGCCGAGGCGTACCGGCGGATCGAGCGGCGCGGCACCGACCACGAGAGCATGGGCTGGCTCACCGCCGCCGCCACCGCGTACCGCACGCTGCCGGAGTACCCGAGTTTCGTGGTGGTCGACGCGGGCGGTCCGCCGGAGGAGGTCTCCCGCCGGATCCGCGCTCACCTCACCGAGTGGCTGCGGACCGATGACGACCCGCCCAGGTCCGACGGCACGCCGTCCGGGGGGAGCGATCCGCCACCGGCCGGGGGCGGGACGCCCGAGCGGAGTAAGCCCCTGCCGGTTCAGGCCCGACCGTAGACCGGGATGCCGGCGCCGCTGGTCGGGGCGGACTCGTCGGAGGCCAGGAAGCGGATCACCGCGGCGATCTCGGCCGGGGCGACCCAGCGCCGGTGGTCGGCGTCCGGCTGGGCAGCCCGGTTGGCCGGGGTGTCGATGACGCTGGGCAGCACGGTGTTGCACCGAACCCCCCGCTGCCGGTACTCGACGGCGACCGCGTTGGCGAACGCGAGCACCGCCGCCTTGGCGGTGGCGTAGCCGGCCGCGCCCGCAAACGGCGCCACTGCGGCCCGTGCCGAGACGCACACCACCGCGCCGCCGCCGGCCGCCACCAGCTGCGGCAGCGCCGCCTGGGTGACGAGATAGGTCGGTCGCAGATTGATCCGGAGCATCCGGTCGAACTCCTCGATCGGGGTCTCGTGCACCAGCCCGCCGCTGGCGTAGCCCCCGACGAGGTTCACCACGGCCCGCAGCGGTGCGGC
>JBARAE010001005.1:0-3279 GCA_049791715.1 Micromonospora sp. | reverse complement strand
ATCGCGGCCGGGCCGCGATCGACCTCGTGACGAACCGTATGCCGCGGCGAGGTGCGGGTGAAGACAGCGGCGTCCAAGCCGGAGCCGGACGTGGGCGCTGGTGGCCCGAAAGTCACCTTGGACCGCGGATGGAGACCGAGGCGGGACTCGAACCCGCGTAGACGGTTTTGCAGACCGTTCCCTGACCACTCGGGCACTCGGTCGGGCCATGGCGCGGACGGGATTCGAACCCGCAACGTGTCCCGGGTGAAAGCCGGGCGACTCTCCCCATTCGTCCACCGCGCCCTGCGCGTACCCGGGGTGCGACTCGAACGCACACTGTCGGCTTCCTGAAAGCCGCGCCTCCTGCCAATTGGGCTACCCGGGCCTGAACACTGTCGTACCCTCGCCGCGATTCGAACGCGGAACCTGCGGCACCTCATGCCGCCGCCTCTGCCAGTTGGGCCACGAGGGCTCGCGGTTCCGCTCCGGCATTGCGCCGGATGCGGACCCGTGCCCCGACCAGGATTCGAACCTGGGCTCTCCGGTTTCGTAGACCGGCGCGCTCTCCGCTGCGCCACCGGGGCGTACGATCGGCGCCCGCCCCCCGACGGGCGCCGATCGGTTCAACCCTTCACACAGACCACCTGCTTGAGGTGCGCCACCACCTCGACCAGGTCGTCCTGCTGCGCCATCACCTTGGTGATGTCCTTGTACGCGCCGGGGATCTCGTCGACCACCCCGGCGTCCTTGCGGCACTCCACGCCGGCGGTCTGCCGGGCCAGATCGGCGGTGCTGTACGTCCGCTTCGCCTGCCCACGCGACATCCGCCGTCCCGCGCCGTGCGACGCGGAGTTGTACGCGTCCGAATTCCCCTTGCCGCGCACGATGTACGAGCCGGTGCCCATCGAACCCGGGATGATGCCCAGGTCGCCGTTGCCGGCACGGATCGCGCCCTTCCGGGTCACCAGCACGTCCACACCGTCGTACGTCTCCTCCGACACGTAGTTGTGATGGCACGAGATCGGCTCGCCGAACGAGACGTGCGGGAACTCGTCCCGGACCACGCCGCAGAGCACGGCGAGCATGACGGCCCGGTTGCGGCGGGCGTACTCCTGGGCCCACCACAGGTCCCGGCGGTAGGCGTCCATCTCCGGGGTGCCGGCGAGGAACACCGCCAGGTCCCGGTCGGGCAGGTCGACGTTGTGCGGCAGCCCGCGGGCCACGGCCATGTGCCGCTCGGCGAGTTCCTTGCCGATGTTGCGGGAGCCGGAATGCAGCATCAGCCAGACCTGCCCGTCGTCCGGGCCGCCCTGCTCGAGGCAGACCTCGATGAAGTGGTTGCCGCCGCCGAGCGTGCCCATCTGGTGCTGCGCCCGGTGCTCCAGCTGCGCCACCTTCCGGTCCAGCTCCCCGAAGCGCCCCCAGAAGGCGTCCCAACCGCCCTGCTCCAGACCCCGCACCCGGCGCGGGTCGACCGGGTCGTCCCGCTTGGCGAACCCGACCGGGATGGCGGCCTCGACGGCCGAGCGCAGCGGGGCCAGGTCGTCGGGCAGGTCGGCCGCGGTGAGCGAGGTGCGCACCGCGGACATGCCGCAACCGATGTCGACGCCGACGGCGGCCGGCGAGACGGCCTGCCGCATGGCGATGACCGAGCCGACGGTCGCGCCCTTCCCGAAATGCACATCCGGCATGACGGCGACGCCGTGCACCCAGGGCAGCGCGCCGATGTTGCGCAGCTGCTTGGCCGCCTGCGCCTCGATCGTGTACGGGTCGGTCCAGACCCGTACCGGGGCCCGGGTACCGGCCAGCGGGGTGAAACCCATCGTCGTCTCCTCGTGTGAGGGGTGTGGTCGAGCGGCTGACCGGATTCGAACCGGCGATCTTCACCATGGCGAGGTGACGCGCTGCCTGGCTGCGCTACAACCGCGAGGGGTCGCCCCGGAGCGGGACGAACGTAGGCCGTACGGGACTCGAACCCGTAACCGCCCGGCTGAGAACCGGGTGAGCTGCCAATTGCTCCAACGGCCCGTGCGGGACGGTACGGACCGTCCCAGGTGTGTCCCTCGGCCGGCGCGTCGATGCGCCGGCCGAGGTGTGCTCATGCCGTCCACTGTGGAGTTGAGAAGGAGCGACGCCGCCGGCCACGGCCGGGACAGGTCAGGTATGGGCAGTCTTGGGAGAGGTGACGAAAAAGCCGCCCGGTCCCTTCGCGGGGCGGGCGGCTGCGCGTGTCGCGCTGGCGCTAGTCGCGCCGCCACCCCGCTCGCCGGCACTGCCGCCGGCCCAGGTACAGGACTCGTTCGCCGTCGAGCAGCGGGGCACCACCGCGCGGCATGGGCCGCGGGGCCTCGGTGCGGGTGTGCTGCGACACGGCGTTCTCCCTGGGTGGACCGGTTGATGTTGCCCATTGACGGTAAGGGCAGCCCTTCGGCACCGCAACGGATATTCGATCAATGGTTCGGCGGGTACCGAAGGTTCGGGCACCTAGCCTGCTCGGCAGGACCGGACGCGGGCACCGGTCGGGGCGGGGAGGCGACGGCGTGGAGCTGCGGCGACGGGTGGCGGAACGGTTCCGGGAGGTCAACGGGGAGCACCCGATGACGGCGGCGGACGACGCGTACGTGAGCGAACAGTTCGTGGTCCTGGACGAGCTCTGCGCGGCGACCGGGCGGGACCCGGACGACGTACGGCGGCTGATGCTGGACCGGCGGCTGCCGCTGCCGGGCTATCTGCGCTCCGACGGCGCGCAGATGGTCCCGGCCGACCTGTTCGCGCCGGCCGAGCGGGCGGGCGGAACGGAGCTGCTGAAGGCCTGGTTCGTCGGGCACTGGACCGATCCGGCGCAGGGCGCGGCGGAGTGGGACGCCTACCTGAGCGGCCAGTATGTCTGCCTGCGCTCGGTCACCCCGGAAAGCATTCGGCGCAAGGACGAGCTGACCGCGGCGATCCGGTCGGCGCCGGACGACCAGGACGCGGGTTCGGCGGCCTGGTCGGCCCGGCTGCACGCGCTCGTCGACGAGTTGGACGCGCTGGAGCCGGCGTTCACCGGGTACGACCGGCTGCGGTTCGGCGGCCCGACGTCCCGGGACACCTGCATCGACGCGGTCCGCGTCCGCTATCCCCGCTGCGGGTGAGCGACGGCCGCCCGTTCGAAGAGGCGCTCGCCCTGGTGCTGGACGGTGGCGGTGCCCACGGTCACGGCGGCGATGACCACGGCGAGCACGGCGACGGCCGGAGCGCGGTGCGGGGCGGGCGGGTGAAGCAGGGCGCGTACCCGGTCGGGGACGTCGCCGCCGG